>NZ_RQGA01000011.1 GCF_004769575.1 Leptospira perdikensis
GAAAAGAATTGTGCGGTAAAAACCAAAGTAATTTCAAAACCTAAGCAGTCAACACGCTTTTATAAAAAAGTTCGCGGTTCAATGCGGAATTTTCTATAAATAATGAGCACTAAGAGAATGTAATGAGACATAATTCAAGAACGAATGCGACCAATAACAATACCAACTTGCAGATGTTTGATGATGAAAATCAACAGACTAACAAGAAACTGTCGGATTATCTACCAAACTCGGTTACCAGCTATTACTGGTTAGCCTGTAAATCAACAGCCTTTCTGCAATTTTCTATTGCATCAATGACTCGATTACACTTTGTCTTTTCCCTAGGTTCCATTCACTGGGATTCACTTCCTCATAACACAACTTGTTTGTTGATGGGTGGGCTCCAACCAAACAAGAAAGCGTTACTAGTTAAAGAAATATGAACTTATCGGAAGAATATTTTTAAGGAATGGATTTGGGTTTGTGGGATTGGTACATCTGTGGTAGAAGGAAACCATTGGGTGGCGGGTCTAGTTCCCCTCCCTCAATTCAGGGCGGGGTGATTATACCCTCAGTAACGCACGTTAAACTGCATATAACCATACCCCTCGCGAGCACTCTGCCCGTAACTCACTGAGGACGGGAAATTCGCAGCATTCCCTCCAATATTTCATCAAGTGAATCACCCAAAATTCTCTTGCAATATCTTGATTAAATGTAAAAATTTCAGGAACCTGGAATGGATTCCTATCTATGAAAAAAACCCTATTATTATCTTTTCTTATCTCACTTACCTTTCCCCTACTTGCAGTCAATACCGTCATTCTAAAGAACGGCAAAACACTCAAAGGGAAAGTAACCGACCAGGACGAACGAGGACTCACCGTCCAAACGGCTGAAGGACCACAAATCGTTTCCAAATCTCAGATTTTAAAAGTAGTTTATAAAGATGTGAGTGAAAAGGAAGCAGAAAGAATTCGAATCGCAGAAGAAAAAAAATTAAAAGAGAAAGAAGATAAAGAAAAAGCTAAACTAGAGAAAGAACGTCTACTTGCTGAGGCAAAGGAACAAAAACGTCTGGAAGAAGAAGCGAAACTTGCAGAACAAACAAAACTAGCCGAAGAAAAAAATAAAGAGACATTAGCGGAACGAGAAGCGAGAGCAGAGGCAGAATGGCTTGCCACAAGAAAATTGGGGCCATCACCGGCGGCGACCCAATGCGGTGGTCGCTTAGCAATCCTTTGGCGATCAGCAATTTTACCTGGTTGGGGACAACTTTGCGGTGGATACAATGTATCTGCAGGATCATTTAGTACACTTTTTATAGGAACTTTGGTTTATTCCCTCGGGCCCCTTCGCACAGAGGAAAAAAATGCACAATCTCATTACGACACAATGGTCCTTCTCAACCAAATCGGAGGGCCAGGAACTAGGTTCAATGCACAAAACATCAGTTTGCCATCGGAACTTGTTCTCGGATTTATGGAAACTTCCTTTGCGGAAGACCTAATTGTTAAAAGTAAAAACAACGCCAAAGAGGCTAATGCCAAATACTTGGCCGGACTTGGGACTGCAGGTATCATCTACATCACAAATTTAATCCATGCTTTTATGATTGGGCAAGATCGTTACCCCGATCGCCCAAGTGTCACCACAGGGGGAAAACAAATTCGCGAAGGCTTGGACTTCGATACAGGGTGGGACAGACCTTACTCCATAACAGGCATTCGGCCACAAACAAATTCAGTTTATGCTGAAGTTCGGTATTCTATTTTATTCTAAGGAGCCTCTCATGAAAAACTTATTCATAACCATCATATTACTTATATTTTCATTCCAATGCAAAATCTTCAAACCTTCTGACTTAGACCCAACACAAGATTTAGGATCTTTGCAAACATTACTTCGATTTCTAACATTAGCTGATGCTTTCAATACCTATAGCCAATCTGTTGTCTTTATGAAGTTTACCGATTCTAATGGAACTCCATATAGCACTGGTACTGTTGAGTATTCTGTTTTCAATGAGGCCGATGAAAATGGAGTTCCAACTTCCCCTTATGGAGAAACTGGAAATATACAAACATATACGGTCACTTTGGATACATCCGGTAGAGGATTCTTAGTCTTTAGTGAAAGGGGGATTGCAACTCTCACTGTAAAAAACTCAGGTGCAGTTGTGGTTGGTTCGGCAAGGTTTCGAATTTATAATGGAATCACAAAACAATCATTTTCTATATTATCCCAATCGGGGGCCACTCAGTTCCACTTAGAGGATTTAGCCAATTACCGCAATCGCTTGGCATCCAATTTAACATTCACTCCGCTTGGTTCAGTGAACGGAAGGCAATTTCTGTATGTACAAGTGCAAACATCTTATATATCGCCCACAGATAACGAGTTCAAAGGATACATCATCTCCAGCGCTGATGGAGAAAATTACGACCAAGTAATCGCTATTGATGGAGTCTCCATCAATACAAAAAGCACTACTCAAAAACGGCTAAAAATATCACTACCAACATTTGACGGAAGCCAGTATGTTTTTTTCCTATCGGAACAAACGGATTTGTCTGGCAGTTACAATTCCAACAGAGATTTAGTATTTAGAATACCAGCATTCTTTGCACCATCGTCAATTACCGTAGAACCATTAGGACTCCCGACAAATTATCATTTATTTACACTAAATGATAATACCTGGCTCTATCCTGCACTCTATGCTGGGAACGGAAGGTTTCTTGTTACTCCGTTTTTATCCAATGTCCCTAGACCCATACTCCTAAGTTTTGATTCCACAACTACGAATGATTTAAATTCTGGTTTTAGTTGTAACATTGCAACACCGGAACTCCATTTTCCAGGTTACCAAGTTTTTAATGTGAATGGAATTGCATACCTACAGTGTCCCACTACAGTAAGTTTGGTCGTAAATCCTTTGCCAGTACGAACCATCCGTATGACTGATTTGACTTCAAATACAATCAACTTTGATGCTGGACTTCAATTCGAATCAAACGTATTCTCATATAAAGGTAAGTTGATTGCACTTGCAAATGGAACCCAACCATATAATGGTTATACATTTCCCACAGGTTCGTACACCTCTGCCAATCCAACAATTACGAGAAATACTCCGATCATTTCCGGAGTTTCTGTTTCTATGTCATCGTCATCTACCTTGCTCAGAGCCATCAAAGGGTCTTTAAATACAGATTTTATGATTATATCAAACAATGGTTTATTTTCGACACCAACCCTAATAATCTATAAGTCTACTGATTCTCTTGCTAGTGTTACAACCGTTGGAACTCTACCGACAACCTATTTCAGTACTAACATCAACAATCCGGAACAATTACAATCCGCAAATGGCAAACTCAACTATAGTTACTTCATATCCGTCGGGACCGGGGTTGGATCCGCACCAGTGTATCTGACCTACTTCACAAATGACGATGGGACTTGGGAAGCAATCCCAAGATTAATTAAAATTCGATAGAATTCATCACCTATCTAATGATAGGTGATTTTTACAGATAAAGAACTAATTCATCGAATTAATGTTAGTTGTATCTAAGATTCTCGAACTTTACAAAGGAAGTTCCTTTCCCGTTAAGATCCAAACAAACAATGGAAATACTTACATTCTCAAAATGAAAGGAGCCGGGAATGGTGCAAAAAGCCTAATCCAAGAATTTATTGTCAATAGAGTCGGCCATCTCATTGGATTCCCTATTCCCAATGTACAGCCAGTCCTTATCCCTGACGAGTTCCCTTGGACTTTCGGAACCGATGAATTCGATGATTTGGTAAAAAAGAGTTTTGGCATTAACTTAGCTCTGGATTATATAGAGAACCAAAGAGACAAAATAGAAATAGAACTTAACTCTTTGAATGAAGAGTTAAGAAACCAAGTGAAAGCAATTGATTTCTTTTTTAAAAATTTCGACAGAACCATTCAAAGTAATAATTTTCTAAAAGACCAAACAGGCAAAATTTGGATCATCGACCACGGAAGTTGCGAATTCCTAAATGATTCGTTAATGAAAGAATCAAAATTGCTTCCATCCAATCATATTTATAAATCCGAGCCCGTTCAAAATGATCCGTATCTTATCAAAATACTACAATTTGATTTTGAACCATTCATCCAAGAGGTCCCCAAATCATGGTTAAACGAAATCGGGCTTCAAAAAAATGACCTCAGACTGATCTTACGTAACAGAGTGCAATGGATACTATCTGCATTTTCATCATAACATACAGATTTCCTTCATTACGAAAAAATTATTTTGGAAAGGAAGTATCTTCTTTTAAAAAGGTATTCACAATGGATTCGTATTCCTCATATCTTAGATCAATCGACTTACAATGACTAGCTCCCCAATCAGTAACAAACAACTGTTTGTGATTTGATCTTAAATTTTGGAAAATCTCTTCCGAATGAAAAGAAGGTGTAATCTCGTCAAATTTGGAATGAATGAGAAGGACTGGCTGAGAAATGAATTTGGCTGCCCTTTTTGGAGATACTTCATCTACAAGAAAGTCTGCCCGAAGTTCTGCAATGGAAAGGGCAATGGGAGAAAGAAACAAAACCAAAGGTGAATACAAATCTGCAGCTCGTTTTTCCACAATGGAACGCATATCCATAAAAGGAGAGTCTGCAATCACAAAAGCATAATCATTTCGTCCTTCAGCGTATTGTAAAGCAGTAGCAGCTCCGAAAGAAGCTCCAAAAATACCAATTTGTTCTTCAGGAACTGTGCTAATTTCTGAAAAAAATTCAATGGCTCGTTCTAAGTCATGTTTTTCATAGAATCCGTACGTTCCGTATTCACCGGCACTTTCTCCATGGTGGCGTGCATCATAGGCAAACAAACTACAGCCTCTCTTCCAAAACAAAGGTGCATATTTAAGAATCCCATAACGAGTCCTGGTATGCCCATGAAGCAAAACCACTCCACATTTTTTCTTTTTAGGATTTTTGAAATACCATCCACGGAGTCGCAAACTTCCGTTTTGGAATCGAACAGATTCGGGAGTTGGTAGCCCAAAATCTGCAATGGAAAGAATTTTTAATTTTGCCTTATCTTCTTCTAAACTTGTAATAGGAAAGGAAACAATGGAAGATGAAAAAAAATAACCTGCACCTAGCAAAAAAAAGGTGAGAAAAATTACGGATATACTGAGAATCTTTTTCATTAAAGGAAGCCTAGTTGGAAAAATCTAGGAGAGACCACAATCGGAAAAGCGAATTTTCCAAAATGTCCGTTTTTGGCACGAAAAAGAATTGCCTACTTGCTATCGTCCCCCCATTTCTTAAGGAAATCTATGAAACTATATTTAGCGTGCCTATCCCTCCTCCTAAGCCTTTCGTTGGTAAATTGTCGTACGATGGATGCCGCCATCCAATATCCCGAATCGGGAAAAACAGATTTGGGAATCTCCAAAGTAGCGGTTTTGCTTTTCGACATTGAAGAAGCAAAATGGGGGGACGAATTCACAGATGCAGTTTCTTTACAAATTGCAAAACTTCTTCCGATCAAAGTGATCGAAAGGGAACAACTTTCCAAGGTTGTGAACGAACAAAGTTTTTCAAAAACGGGAATCATCGACACACAAACAGCTGTTCGACTAGGGAAAGTTTTGGGAGTGGATGCACTTATTTTTGGTCGGGGGTCGGCCCTCAAAAAGTATGATGAAAAAGGAAAACTCATCCCTAATTTAGTGGATACCGTTTCATTAAAAATAGTTCATATTGAATCGGGACATGTCATCGTCAATGCTCGCAAAAAACCTGGAGCTGATTGGACAGTAGGTCGTCTCCTGCAATACAGTTTGGGACTCGGGTTCATTTGGAGTCGCGAGGACATTCTAATTTCCACAAGCCAATACGACTTTGTGGCAGAGAGTTTAGTCGAACGAATTGTTTCAGAACTTAGTAAATAAAAAGCACATACAATAAGGACAATTAATGAAAATTAACATTGGAATTCCCGAAGAAGAAAGGAGCGCCATCTCCGAGTCATTAAAAAAACTCTTAGCTGATACGTACACTCTGTATCAAAAAACTCATAGTTACCATTGGAATGTAACAGGGCCGATGTTCCAGACTCTACATATTTTGTTTATGACTCAGTACACGGAACTTTGGAATGCCATCGACCCCATTGCAGAAAGAATTCGATCCCTTGGATATTATGCTCCAATGGGTGGATGGGAATTTGCGAAATATTCCAGTATCACGGAAGACAAAGAAGTTCCCAAAGCAACTGATATGATCAAAAGATTGGTTGAAGGTAATGAAGCAGTCATTCGCACTGCACGCGCCGCTTACGAGCCAGCCGAAAAAGGCAATGACCAAGCCACATTGGATTTACTCACACAAAGACTCGACATTCATGAAAAAACCGCTTGGATGTTACGTTCGTTACTCGAAGACTAAAGATTTGAACAGTAGTCAGATATAGACTACTGTTTGTTACTTTTCTTAAAATCGTTCTAATCCTCAACAAAAACACCCACTAACACCTATTTTTTCTTGCAAACTTTTCTCACTTTACATTAACCTTGCGTTAAACGAGGGAAAAGTGAAAAACTCAATCTTAAAACCTACCATCTATCTCCTTATTTTTCTTAGTGTTTTCCTAATCGGTTGCCATGAAAAAAAAGACAATACAACGACAAATCTACTCACACTCTACATGTTATCTGGTGACCCAACGGATACAATGAATTTAAACACTCCTCTCGGACGTGCCAGCGCAACCGCAAATGTGGTTTCTTCCATTTCGTCAAACTCCACAACCGTTTCGAATTCGGGAAGTTTCACTATGAAAAACCCTAATATGAAACTGCCGTTAGACAGGCAACTACTCGCGGCCATTCATAAAATCTATCAATATGGAAAAGATCCTGTTGTTGCGAAGGAAGTGATGGCAGAGTTTATTGCGACCAATTTCCCGCAAAAAAATGGCAAGGTGGAAAAGGTATTAACTGCTTGGTCTGGTGCCACTGTTGTCAATGGCCGGAATGAATACACTTATTCTGGAACATTAAAAGGAAGAGTTTTTGAAAAAAGATCAACGAATATGACAGTGAATGGAGCTGCTTGTCCAATCACTGCTTATTTTGTTGCACAATTACAACAAAATCAATTAGCAGAAAAGGGAAATGCCGTTTTTTCCAATGGAAAACTATCTGTCAGTCAAACCAATACGTTAGGAGATTCCATCAACAAAGCGGACATAGTTTTTAATAACTTTGGATCCATTTATACTGATAGTTTTGCATATTACAAAGAAATGAAAAAAATGAACAGCCTGCCTACGATTGGTACTTGTGAAGGTCTTCAAACATCTTATGCAATGCAAGATAATTACACAAAACCCGTCACGATGAATGGTCCTCTCAGTTTTGAATCTACTTATTTGGTAACGGGAAGTTTTCCAACAATAAGATTTAGGGCTAAGTCCGTCAGCAGTTCCAATGGATTGACGATTAGCCAAGGTGATATTACAACACCTTCATTAGTAATTGAAAGTTTATCCTATGATTCTGAATTCGACTTAGTATCTTCCAATAGTAAATTGGCAGGAACCATTAAGGTTACGATTACCGGAAAAATCAATGGAGCAACATTAACAGAAAATCTAACTGTTATCTTCTAAGTTAAATCAAAGAACTTTACTGCACTCTAAGGGTTAATGTAAAAAACATTTTCAGAACGGTTTCGAATTACTTTGATTTGTAATCGTTCTGAACGGGCCACCTTCCTAAAAAAAGAGTTCATCTCATCGTTATTACTTATCTTCTTCCCATTGATTTCTACGATCAAATCATACCGTTTTAAACCAGAAACTTCCGCAGGACTTTTTTCTACTAAGTAACTGATCAGAACACCTTCCCTAGTTGGTAAATTCAAGTTTTGAACCAAAAAATCGGTGATGGTGGGTACCTCAACAATTCCTCTTTGTATCTCATCATTAGAAAATTTCGTTAATGGAACGGAACTTACAAATTCTGACAAGTATTTGGATAAAATGGCAAACCCAACTCCTTGTTGATTGTATTCTGAATTTTTTAATTGGAATTGCGCCATTCCTAATAAATTCCCACTAACATCAAATATGGCAGCTCCAGAACTTCCTGGCAATATCGATTGGTTGAGTTGTAAAAAAGATATCTCCGACAAAATGGAATCAACTCCTATTCGTTCAGGATCGGCCACTACACCAGTTGTAAAACTTTCTTCTAAACCCAATGGCGAAGATATGGAATAATAACTTTGCCCTCTTTCCGCTCTTTTAGTGGGATTCAATTCAAAATAATCAAAAGTATCATCCGTCTCTAATACAACCAAAACGATATCTTTTTTTAAATCGGAAGTGATTACTTTACCTAGATATCTTTTCCCCGATCCACCGAGTCGGACCACAAACTTTTTGTGATAATCTCCAATAACGTGAGCGCAAGTAAGAAGGAATCCATCTTTAGAAATGAGAAATCCAGATCCAACCCAATGTTTTTTTCCTAATAGATCTTCATTTTCAATAGAGATCGAAACTGTTCGAGAAACATTATCCTCAAAAATTCTTTGGTTTGGGTTTTTTGATTGAACCCTACATAAATTAAAAAAGACAGAAAAAAGGAAAATAGAAACACGGAATTTCATTACAAAATGCACAACAACAAATATCAGTTATGTGAATACTTAAATCAAGAAATTAAAGCAAACTCATCACTCAATATCTGCAAATATTCTTTTTGGTGCGTAAAATGAATATAATGTCCGCCCTCAGGAATGATTTTAATAACAAGATTGGAAAAAACTTTTTGGATTAAAACTAAATCTTCCTTGGTGATGTATTCAGATTTTCCTCCAATTAAAAAAATAGTTTTAGTTTTTGATATCACTGTTTCTGAAAACGCACTTTCGAACACTCGCCTTGCCTTGTTTAAACCAGACACATTCAATTTCCAACGATATTCCCCAGATTCCATTCTGTCCAAACTCATCTGTAAAAATTGGCGGATAAAAGTATCAGGCAAAAATTTTGCCATTTCTGTATCGATCTCTGTTCGAGAACTAAATCCATTCAACGAAAAAGACATAGACTTAATTTCGTTTTCATAAGCAAACGGATAAGACCGAGGAGAGATGTCTTGGATGATGAGTTCTTTTAAAACACCCGGATGGGCAAAGTCGAAGTACATCGCCACAAGTCCTCCCATAGAATGCCCGATCAGAATCGGCGATTTCAACGCATGATCCGAAATGAATTCTTCTAAATCATCTGCCAAAAGGGGAATCGAATGTTCACTAGAATGAGGTGAGTCTCCATGATTTCTTTGGTCGAGAGTATACACTGACCCAAAAGCGGAAAGGGTTTTTGCCACTGTTACCCAGTTTTTAGACGATCCGAATAATCCATGTAAGATGATGATATCCCCGATGGATTTTTTCCCTTCTACATTGGATTGGAATGGGTATAGTTTGTAACTTAATCTCACAAAATGATCTCTAACGAAAACATTCTTTCTTTAGGATTTGTAAATGAGGAAGAATTTGTTTTTTTTCTCTCGGCCCAATTTCAGAAGCATATCGAATCATCTGATTGATTTCAGATTTGATTCCTTCTCCTACTGGCGTAAAACAAGGAATGGAGTCAGGATCCTTTGTCATCGATTGTAAACTGGACACTAAATCCTTAGTGTATAAATTAATATAATTACCTGTAGGGAATAAATAAATATAACGAAGTTTCCCTTTTCGCAGCTCTTCCAATCGGCACCTTAGATCCGCTCCACAATCGACATTAGGCATACTCTCCGTCGCCAGATAACCTGCGTAATCCGAATGTTTCGTTTTTGGGTAAGATTCTAAAAGTTTCCAAAAATAATTAGAATCTACATAGTATTTTCCGGAAGTATAATCATATAACAACTGAGTTTGATGGCGTTTTAAAAATTCAAGAGTTGCAGGATCGTTATCAGGTTTGATTCCTTTCGTATTCATGAGATCCACTGTTTTCTTTAAAAAAAATCCAGCCTTCGCCCGCAGAAATATAAAATCATCACCCGTAAATTTTCCAGAACCTGAAATTTGGAAAATTGTATCTGTGATTTCTTGTTTCGCTAAAAAATCAACATCCTTCGACAAAATCATTCGTTCCGCTTCAAATAACAAAGTGGGTAAATACTGTTTGGGTGGAACAGAACGAACGATAGACCGTTTAATAAATCCAGACAGACCATCTTCCAACTTTACCGGAATCCAATCTTCTTTCGGACTTTCTAGGGAATCTTTATCAAAAGAAACTGGTTCTCCAAACTTAAGTTTGCGAAGAACATCACTTTTTACATCAGCAAACAAATGTAAGTTCAAGCCAATGACAGGGATCACTATCAGTGAGTTAGAATCACGTTTTACTAGTTCAGAAGGTTTTGCCTGTTTCTGTTTTTCTACCAAGGTAGGTGTTGAAAAAACTGGCCCTACCATAAAAAACATTAAAATTGCGAAATAAGAAGAAAACCCAAATCGGATACAAACAGCAGATTTGGGTCGCATAAATAAAATAATATAAGAACTCACAACCCCTCTACGAAATGGTTTCAGTAAAGGGCGGAAATTCATTTTACTTTTGTAGGTCCTCTACCATTTGTTTGATACGAGCCACACCCTTTTCAATGTCTTTATCACCTAACGCATAAGACAAACGAATGGCTTTATCATCTCCAAATGCTATCCCAGGCACTGCTGCCACATTGTATTTATCAAGCAGGACGTCACAAAATAGTTTAGAGTAAGAACTTTCTTTTTTCTCAGCAAGAAGTCTTTTAAACCCAGGAGTTTCATAAACACCGGTGATATAAGGGAAAGCGTAAAAGGCACCTTCAGGCATACGGCAATCAACACCTGGAATCTCACGTAAAAGGCCAACAATGAGTTTACGTCTTTTGTCAAAAGCTTTTAACATATCCGCAACAGGTGTTTGGTCTCCGGATAACGCTGCCTCTGCGGCGGCTTGAGAGATCGAAGATGCATTACTAGTTGATTGGCCTTGCATGGTGTCCATGTTTTTCACAATCTCTGCATTCCCTGCTCCGTATCCAATCCTCCATCCAGTCATGGAATACGCCTTGGATACTCCGTTAATCACAAAGGTTTTTTCCTTCATCTTGTCTGAGATCATCGCAGGATTTACAAATTCCAATCCATCATAAATGATTTTTTCATAAATATCATCGGAAACGGTAACGATATCTTTTGGTTCCAACACCTTTACAAGAGCTTCCACATCCGCACGTGTATAAGCTGCCCCTGTCGGATTAGATGGTGAGTTAAAAATAAACACTTTTGTTTTAGGAGTGATCGCTTTTTCTAATTGAGCTGCAGTGATTTTAAATCCACTGGAAATATCCGTGGATACAATCACCGGAGTTCCCTCAGCCAAACGAACGATATCCGCATAACTTACCCAATACGGTGCAGGAATGATTACCTCATCACCAGGATTGATCGTTGCCATAAAAAAATTGTAGAGAACCTGTTTTCCACCTGTTCCAACTATGATTTGGTTCTTTTCGTATTTAAGACCGTTTTCAGTTTCTAACTTACGAATGATTGCCTCTTTCAAAGAAACAGTTCCACTCACAGGAGTGTATTTGGTTTTCCCTTGGTCCATTGCTTTTTTAGCAGCTTCTTTGATATGTGTAGGTGTATCAAAGTCAGGTTCCCCTGCGCCAAATCCAACAACATCAAGTCCACTTGCTTTCAGCTGATTTGCTTTTGCAGTGATCGCAAGTGTGGGGGAAGGTTCTACGACATCCAGTCGTTTTGCTACAAGTTTCATTCTATCCTCTATTTAGTGAGTAATTCTTCCGGTACAGTTTCTTTAAACTGATCCAAAGTATAAATTTCATATTCATACCCTTGTTCGGTGAGGAAGAGTTGTCGGTTTTGTCCAAACCTTTCTTCGTTGGTATCACGCGAAATCAGTGAGTAAAAAATCGCTGTATTGTCTTGGGATTTCGGACGAAGGATCCTTCCCAAACGCTGCGCTTCTTCTTGTCTCGAACCAAAAGTTCCTGATACCTGAATGGCAATGTTTGCATCTGGTAAGTCGATAGAGAAGTTTGCAACCTTTGAAACCACAAGTTGTTTGATTTGGCCCGTACGAAATGCTTGGTAGAGCTCTTGTCTTTCAGGTAATGGTGTTTTTCCTGTAATCAAAGGGATTTTGAAGGTTTGGGAAATTTCTTCTAGTTGATTGATATACTGTCCAATCACCAAAACGTTGTTAGTAGAGTGTTTTTTCAAAATATAACTGATCGCACGAAGTTTCTCTGGATTTTCTGATGCTAAACGAAACTTTTCGCGGTCATCAGCCACAGAATACTTCATTCGAAGGTCGTCTTCCATAGGAACACGAATCTCCACACAATTAGCTTCCGCGATCCAAGATTTTGCTTCAAGCTCCTTCCAAGGCACATCATATTTTTTAGGACCGATGAGTGAGAACACATCTTCTTCCAATCCATCTTCACGAACAAGCGTTGCCGTTAGACCTAACCTACGTTTTGCTTGAAGTTCCGATGTCATACGAAATACAGGAGCTGGCAATAAGTGAACCTCATCATAAACAATCAATCCCCAGTTGTTTGCGCTGAAGATATGAAAGTGAGTGAAGTCTCCACCTTTTTTCTTTCTATGAGTTAAGATGTTGTATGTAGCGATTGTAATCGGTTTGATTTCTTTCATCTCTCCCGAATACTCACCGATGTCCGATTCTGGAATGTCAGTTTTGTCTAAAATTTCATTTCTCCACTGACGAATGGACAAAGTGTTCGTTACAAGAATGAGAGTTTCTGCTCCGACAATTTGCATAACTCCCATACCTACGATGGTTTTTCCCGCACCGCAAGGAAGAACCACTACACCAGATCCCCCTTCGTTACGTCCACCTGCATGAAAAGCTTCAACAGAAGCTCTTTGATAGTCACGCATTCCAAACTTAATTCCTCCGATTGTCGTAGGACGTAAGTTAAACGGATATTTATTTCCTTCATCGTAACCCGCAAGGTCTTCTACAGGAAAACCAATCTTGATTAACGCTTGTTTGATGTGACCACGGTATTCTTTTTTGATACGAATTTTATCACCTTCCATTCCATCCACAAAGGGTTGAACGGCGCGGTTGTTTGCAATTTCTGTAATGAATCCTTTTTCGTTGGAAATGATATACAATTCCCCAGATTCTTCTTTTACCAGTTTCACTTTTCCGTAACGAGAAATTTGTTCTCTCACTTCATTCATTACGTTTTTCGGAACTGAATAACGAGCAAACTTTGTTAAACCTTCAATGATCTCTTCTGCCGTCATTTTGATAGAGGCTGCATTCCACAAAGACAGTGGAGAGATGCGGTAAGTATGCATATATTCCGGGCTTTTTTCGAGCTCTGCAAATTTGGCAATGAGGTCCCGACAGGCTTCAAATTCTGGGTTATCCACCTCAAGAAGCATTGTTTTATCACTTTGTACGGTGAGTGGTTTGGTCATGGTATTCCCTCTCAATTTAACCAGGCTGGGAACGGAAACCGCCCTGTCAACCCATTTGATTTTAATAGATTTTGGATGCCATTTCGCGCTCTTTTTGAGGTAAATCCAGAATTTTTCGAACCAATCGATCCTCTCGACCGTCTAATCCAAGTTATCCTATACGCTCAGGATTAAAATAATTGATTTGACTTTTCTTTTTTTTATGGGCGTTCCCAATCCTTACTCTACCGAACTTCTATTCAAAACTGGGTCAGGCTACTTCGGGGTGCGCTAAACGCTCCCGTCCCCCACCATCTAACGATGGTAGGTGACCAAGCCCTACGTATCCTTAACGCGAAATACAAGCTTCCAAAATGGATTCATTAGCACCGTTTGTATGCATTCTGTCGGTGAGGAACTTTCGATATTCCCTTGCCCCTTTTTCTCCGTGATAAAGTCCCAAAATATGGCGAAGGATGTGATGAACTTTCCCTTCCCTAACTAAAACACTGCGAACATAAGGGATCAATTCAGAAAGAACCTCTTCCCGTAGGCGGACAGGCAATTTTGATCCGTAATATAAAACGTCTACGTCTTGAAACAGAAATGGATTGTCATAAGCGGCTCGCCCAATCATCACTCCATCGACCTTAGATAAGTGATCGGCAATCTCTGAATGGGTTTTGATCCCACCGTTAATGACAATGGATAAATCAGGAAAGTCCTGTTTTAGTCTATAAACATCTTCATACCGAAGTGGTGGGATACTTCGATTTTCTTTCGGGGAAAGGCCTTCCAAAATGGCAATCCTTGCATGAACGATGATTTGGTCGACACCTGCCACATTGATTTTAGAAACAAAATCATATAGATCTTCATAACTTTCTTTTCCATTCACACCTATACGGTGTTTCACGGTTACGGGAACCTTTACCTGTGATTTACAAGCAGCCACCATCTCAGCAACCAGATTTGGTTCCTTCATGAGACAGGCCCCAAAACTTCCACTTTGGACACGGTCGGATGGACAACCTACATTCAGATTGATTTCATCATACCCATAATCCTCACCGATTTTGGCACATTCCGCAAGGGAACCAGGAGAATCACCACCTAACTGTAGGGCTACGGGATGTTCTTCTTTGGAAAAACTTAAGTATCTATGATTGTCTTTTCCGCGGAGGATGGCCCCGGTGGTAACCATCTCCGTATAAAGTAATGCATGTTTGGAGATCAGCCGCATAAAATACCGATAGTGCCTATCAGTCCAATCCATCATTGGTGCGACGGAAATTCGACTGAAAGGGACTGCTGGCTTCAAAGACTTTCTCCTATGCTTCTTGTGGGTGTTCCTCTCTAGATGGAAGGCTGAGAACTGAGGCAATTTCCGTAGGAACCCCTCTATGGATCTCTTCCGAAGCAATTACAGCAAAGTTCCTGGGGGGTAGTTCCTTTGTCAAAAAGAATGCGAACGCTTGTCTTAAGTACCTGGACACAACAAAAATAAGAAACCTATTTTCATCGAGTGCCTTCTGGAGTTCATTGTATACAGATTCCAAAATTCTCACACGAACATCATGAGGAAGGATGATGATTTTGCTCCCATCCGTTTCATCAAGAGTGATACTTTTGTTCATACGATCAATGATCCTTGGATCAATTGTGACCACATGTAATTTTCCATCAGGAGAAAGGAAATCATTGATGATTTGTCTTGAGAGAGCTTGTCTTACATGTTCTGCCAAATCAAATGGATTGTTGGTACGAGGTAAATGGTTGGCAATGGCATCCATAATTTTGGGAAGGTTTTTAATTGAAAGACCCTCTGCCAAAAGATTTTGTAAGGTTTGTTGGATGATTCCAAGTCTTCCTTGTTTATCGTAATCCAATTCGCCCACAAGTGTTGGATGTGTTTGTCTCAAATGTTCAAGAAGAGCTTTCACTTCTTCTCTTCCAAGAAGCTGAGATGCATAATTGGAAATCAGTTCTTTTAAGTGTGTGATGATGACTGTGGATGGATCAACCACCGAATAACCCTTGTTCTCCACTTCAATTTTATCGTTAGGATCAATCCAAGTGGCTTTCAACCCAAACGCCGGTTCCGTAAAAGGTTCACCAATGATCGCTTCCAAATTACGTGCGGTATTATTCATTGCCATCAATCGATCTGCTCTTACTGCCGACTGACCCACTACAACTCCGTTGATACGAATGCTATAGTTATCATGAGGAATTTCTAAATTGTCTATGATACGAATGGCAGGAATCACAAGTCCAAAATCAATTGCGAATTTTTTACGTGTATTGGCAATTTGTTCCAGTAAGTGTCCACCAGAAGATGCATCCACTAACGGAAGTAAGTCGCGTCCTAATTCCACTTGAATGGCTTCCACAGAAATTTCTTTGATGTAGTTCTCTGGTTTTTTCTCTTGGACCTTCTCTTGGGCCACTGTTTCGATTTTTTTGATCTCTTCTTTGGCTACTTTTTCAATTGAATAACCCAAATACCCGATGGCTCCTGCTAAAAACAAAAGAGAAAAGAACGGAAGACCCGGAATCAAACTAGAAAGTCCTAGTGCCCCTGAAACCACATATAAGGTTTTTGCATTTCCAAAAAGTTGGTCTTTGATCTCCACAGTGAGTTTTTTTTCTGAACTCGAACGAGTGACAATGATACCAGTTGCGGTTGTAGAAAGTAATCCTGGAATTTGGGAAACAAGTCCATCCCCAATAGTAAACTTTCCATAAGTTTCAATCGATGCGAGAAAAGATTCACC
This sequence comes from Leptospira perdikensis, assembly GCF_004769575.1. NCBI lineage: Bacteria > Pseudomonadati > Spirochaetota > Leptospiria > Leptospirales > Leptospiraceae > Leptospira > Leptospira perdikensis. The sequence continues at coordinate 16,303 of NZ_RQGA01000011.1, forward strand.
TCGAATGGTAGATCCAATCAAGATTCCACCAAGTAAATTGATCGCGGTTATGATCAAACCCGCTCTCACGTCCCCTTGAACAAATTTGGAAGCTCCATCCATAGCCCCATAAAAATCAACTTCTCGTTGGACTTTTTTACGTTTTACCTTTGCTTCCGCTTCAGTGATTGCACCACTATTCAATTCCATATCAATGGACATTTGTTTTTGTGGTAATCCGTCCAACGTAAACCTTGCTGCCACTTCCGAGATACGAGTCGCACCTTTGGTAATTACTAGAACCTGAACAATCGTTAAGATAATAAAGATAATAAGTCCCACAACGTATTTACCAAGTCCCGATTCTCCACCCACCACAAAGGTTCCGAAGGCTTCGATTACACTCGAATTCATCGCAGGTCCCTTGGATAAAATTTGTCTTGTTGTTGAAACGTTAAGAGCTAACCGAAACAAGGTGGTAATTAGAAGTAAACTAGGGAAAATAGAAAACTCACTAGGTTCGGTAACAGAAAGTGCAGTCATGAGTATGAGTAACCCAAGCCCTATACTCACAACAATCAGAACATCTAAGACAAAACCTGGCAAAGGGACAATCAACATTGCCAAAATAAGAAGTGTCCCCACTCCCAATACTAAATCGGATTGTTTGAGTAAGTCTCTAAAATTCATTCGCTTATCCCATTCCTACTTTTTTTCTAAACTTCTCAAGAGTGATTAGGATTTGAACTACCGCATTAAAGAACTCTTGCGGAATTTCCTGACCCACTTCGACTTGTGCGTATAAAAGACGTGCTTGTTTTGGACTTTCTACGATCGGGACATCATTTTCCCGAGCGATCCTTCGTATTTCGAGTGCTAAGCGGTTTTCACCTTTTGCAATCACTCGAGGAGCGGAGTCCCTTCCCATTTCATAAGATAATGCAACAGAATAATGTGTGGGGTTTGTAATGACAACATCGGCTTTCGGAACTTCACGAAGCATATTCCCTTGCATCATATCTCGAGCTAATTGCATCCTGCGGTTTTTCATCACAGGGTCCCCGGAATCTTCTTTCATCTCTCGTTTAGCTTCGGAAGGAGTTTGTTTTAGCGATTCTTCAAATTCTGACTTTTGAAAAAAGAAGTCAGCCACAGCAATCCCAAGTAACAAAAGTCCGGCGGCCATCATAATCTTAAAGCCTGAATATGTGATGAGTTTGATGGCTTGCATCATTCCCATATTTCCCGTCAGAAGAACTTTTAAAAAATCACCGGAGATCAATATATAACTAATGATACCAATTAACACAACCTTAGCTAGGGACTTAACTAAGTTAAACAATGTTTGGCGGTTAGGCAGTACACGTTTAAAATTGGGAGAAATTCGATCAAACCGAAAGGATAATGCTCGAGGGGAAAACATAAACCCCACTTGGACTACGTTCCCCACAACAGCAAAAACTAAAGTAATTGCAAGTACAGGCCAAAGGAGATTGAAAAAATCACGTGAGACTCCCGCGAGGATCACCCGAAACTCTTCGGCTCCGAACCTATCAATTTTCATTCCCATCGGAAGGTATTTTTTAATAAAAATGGCAGTATTACGAATAAAAGTATCACCCAATATAAAGAGGACACCTGTTCCACCTAACAAAACCAAAGTGGATGCTACTTCATTGGACTTAGGAACATTCCCCTTCTCTTTTTCTTCCCGTCTGCGACGTTCACTCGGCGGTTCCGTTCGCCCTTCATCGGCAGCGGCAAAAAGTTGGAGGTCTATCTCATAGTATCCAGAGGAAAAACCAGGAAGAACCAATGTGGTTTCCTTCGGTTTTAAAGAACCCAAACCAAAGGGAACAGGCAGGGCCAAAGAAAATGAATCAAATCCACCAAACAACGATTTGATCCAAGTAAAAATGAACTCCCTATTTAATACAAACTGAATGAATCGAATCCATTTCATAGACTTGGCCACTCCCGAATGAGTAAACTTGCCTTATCCATAGAAATTTGAATCCCTTGTACCATTTGTGTAGCGATAAAAGTAAGTGTCGCAATGAGAGTGAGTGTTCCAATAAAGACTTTCAGCGGAAAAGACATAGACATCACATTCATCTGTTGTGCGGCCTTTCCCATAAGGCCTTCCGCTAGAGAAACTAAAAACAAAATTCCCATCACAGGAAGTGCAATTTTGAACGAAACCACAAACATCGCACCAATGGCATCTTCCATCAGTCGATATAAACCTTGGTTCACCTTACCTGTAAAAGAAATGATTCTAATTTTTTCGAAAGAATAAGCGAGTGTTTCAATAAGAAACCTATGTGCGCCAATCACAAGAAAAAGGGCCGTAGCCATTAGGTTTTTCATCGTTCCAATCGCTGGGAGTGAGTTTTGAGTAACAGGATCTAAAATTTCTGTATATCCGAAACCAATTTGGTTATTAAAAAACTCACCTGCCATTTGAAAAGCAGCAAACACCAGTGAGACGAGAAATCCAATAAACACTCCAATCAACATCTCAGAAATAATGAGAATTCCGTAGTTAACCATATGGCCCGGAACTGTTGGCATATAGGTTGCCACAACAGGATATACAATGAGAGAAACCATAAAGGAAAAGATCATTCTAAGCGAAAAATTGATCGACTCCGAAGAAAAGAAAGGGGCAACAAGAAAGAGTCCGAGGAGGCGGACTAAGACCAAAAGGAAAGATTGAAAGTGTAAAACAAATGGTTCCATATCATATCTTTTCTATCATAAAAAAAATTTCACGAGTATAGTCCGTCATCACTCGCACCATCCAAGCTGAAAAGAAAACAATCACAGCAAATATAGATACCAGTTTCGGAACAAAAGCAATGGTTGGCTCTTGTATCGAGGTAGTTGTTTGTAAAATACCAACAATGAGCCCCACAACAAGAGCCGTAATGAGGATAGGACTAGAAATCTTGAGTGTTACAATAAATGCATCGCGGAGTAAGTTGACTACATCGACCTCTGTCATTTATAACTCCTCACTAACTCAAGAACGAGTAAGTTCCATCCATCAATTAAAATGAAAAGAATGAGTTTTAGAGGAAGTGAAATCATCACCGGAGGTAACATCATAAAACCCATAGCGAGAAGTGCAGAAGCTACAATCAAATCGATAACAATAAAAGGGATGAAGATATAAATACCGATAATAAAAGCTTTTTTAATCTCGCTTAACATAAAAGCAGGAACTAAAACATAAGAAGGAACGTCTTCAAAGGACTTCACATTTTGAACCTTCCCAATTTTTAAAAACAAAGCGACATCTTTTGTTCCATCTCGCCCTAATTGGCGGATCATAAACTGACGTAAGTGTTTCATTGACCCTTCCATAAATGTGGATTGGTCAATTTTTCCATTTAGGTAAGGTTGTAAGGCTTCATCATTTACCTTACCAATGGTAGGTGCCATAATGAAAAAAGTAACAAAAAGAGCAAGCCCCATCATCACCTGGTTTGGTGGTAAGTTTTGAAGTGACAGAGCCCTTCTCACAAAATCAAAAACGATTACAACCTTTGTAAACGAAGTGACACTCATCACAATGGCCGGAGCCAAGGATAGAATAGTCACAAGAAAAAGAATCATAAGAGAAAGACTTGTATCCTTTGGTCCTTTCGCCTCATTCACGTTAAATGATAGATTAGGAATTGGAATTCTTGTGCCTTTTTCTTGAGCCATAAGTCCGGTGAACCCACCGGCCGTGATCAGGAATAAAACACTAATGAGAAAAATAATAGATTTATGTCTCTTACAGAAGGAAAAAAAACGCAGTCTCACGATTCCCCTCCTTCTAACAATTCCCGGTGTTTTCGTAAACGTTCCAATCCTTCTTTTGCTTTTCTTTGGATCTCGGCTGCTCCGTCAAATTCCAAACTTTCCATTTTGGATGGATTGATGCGGATTTTTCTTTGGGCTTTCGATTGTAAACTTTCCAAAACAGTTTCTAAAAAATTCGGAACATAAGGATCCGCTTCTTCTTTCATCTTCTGAATTTGTGATTTTTCATCAGGACTTGTTACTTCTGTCAGTAAACTCACAGATCCATCAGCAACACCTAACACAAGTGTACGTCCCCCCACTTCCACAATTTGTACTGATTGGGTTGCTGAAAGTGACAAACTAGACAAAACCTTCATAAATCCTTTTACAGGATATTTTGCCGATTTTGATTTTTGCATTTGTAGAATGAGGTAGTAACCTGCACCAACGAGAATGGCTAAAATAAATAAAATTTTCAGTAAAATCCAAGTCGCAGAAGGAGAATCATCCGGGTTTTCTGCATACCTTTCTTGAATGAGATTGGTTTCTTCAGAGGCCTTTCCTGCCTCACTCGCATTCGTTTTGTTAGAGTTAGCTGAACCTTCGAATTTTGGAGCTGAATTAGAATTGTTTGGTTCCGTAGGTTTTGTTTTGGAATCACCTAACTCTTGACGAAGAATTTGATCCAATTCCTTTGTCTCCAAACCTTGCGAAACAACAGGTGAAGTGACCAAAACAAGGGTCAGGCAAAAGTACATAACTTGCCCCTTTTGTTTTGACATTCTCATTAGATTCTTAATCATTTTTCGCCTTTGAGTCGGTCGGTAGGACTTACGATATCGGTCACACGAACACCAAAGTTTTCATCGATGACCACAACCTCACCCTTTGCAATGAGTTTGCCGTTAACCAGTAAATCTACCGGCTCACCAGCTAACTTATCTAGTTCGATGATGGAACCTTCTCCGAGCCCTAAAATGTCTTTGATGTACATTTTAGTTCTTCCAAGTTCCACAGTCAGTGCCATCTGCACATCCATAAGAAGATTGAGATTGGTTTGTCCGGGCCCACCACCTGCAGTGGCAAGTGAAGGAAAATTAACACCTTTGATTCCGACAGAACCTTGACCGCCACCCATTCCCATATTGGGTTGCATGTTAACGTTCATTCCGCCAGACTGCTGCTGTTGTTTTTGGCCTCCCCCTTTTTGGATGTCCAATACGGAGTTTGCCATAGAGAGAGAAATTACATAATAAACTTTAAATGAACCGACTCCGTCAATATTCAAACTGAGAGAAGTCTTCACCAAACTATTGTCATCTGGCAGCTGTAAATCACGGCCAGAATTCACAAGGGCAATTTCAGGTGGACTACCAGACATGGTACCACCCAATTTCATCCCAATTTGTGCTGTTACTGTTCCTAAAATTGGAGCAAGGGAATCTTTTAAAGTTTGGAGTTGTGCATTGTCGAGTTGGCCCGGAGGAGTCATCCCCCCCATCATCACACCAGCAATTTTGGCTGCGTTCTCTTGTGCCATAATGAGGCAAACACGTCCCGCCAAACTACCGCTAATGGTTGAAAATAAACTGACTGACTTGGTTCCAAGCTCTTTCTGGATATCGGTAGAGGAGCTCGATTCGGTGGCAGGGTTCATAAAACGAGTGTTTTTTGCCAAGATCGTGCCAAGTGTGTTCCCCGCCACCTGGAATGCAGAGCCGATCACATCGGAAATAATGTCGCGGTCAATTGGAGATAGGTTGTCCGATGACGAACTTGCGGCGCCACTTAAAGATGAGAGGTCGAATGTATCATCCGCGCCTTGTAGTAATGCGTCTATCTCGTCTTGTGAGAGTGAACCTTCACCCATACCCTTTTATCTCCGGAAAAACTTAGGATAATGAGACATAATATGAATCTTTTTGTCACTCAGTTTTTTTCCGAATTGACAAAAAGTAAGAAGAACTAGTCGAAAGCACTCGCAATTCCATCCGAATAGGCACGGAGGTTGTCATAGGAGTAAATTCCCGTATTATGGTAGTCGCTCCAAACAATAGAAATCGCATAACGGCCCACTTTCGTCCAAGAAAGGAGTTTGATGGACTGGATATGGCCAGTTGCATCCCCTACTTTCCCCCCATGCCCACCTCGGCAAGTGGCACAAGGGCATTTTTTGCGAAGATCGAGAAGCGAATACTTCGAACCGTGCCCATCCTTCCATTCGATATAGAGAGAATCGTCATCGAATGAAATCTCTTTCGGGAAGGTGGCAAGCTGCGAGTTTGGCATTTTTACGCTTTCACCGGTAGTTTGGTCGTTTTGGAACGAAAGTTTCCTACGGTAGTCCCGTATTGAATTTTGTCACCAAGAGCAATGTTTGTCAAGTCGATGGTGTCATTTTCAAACACTAGGATGACCGTAGAACCCATTTCAAATCGACCAAGTTCTGACCCTTTGTCGATCATGATGGAGACATCTTTGTAATGGTGTTCCTTTGCAAAACGGATCCAGTTGTTTGTGACAATTTTATTGTCGTAAGTCACTCGGATCTTTCCCACGTTGGAAGCCCCTACTTTGATGACCGCAACTTTACCGTATTCAGTTTGTAAGAAGGTAATGAGCCTTTCATTTTTAGGAAAAAGCCCTCGGATGTTAAGAACAGCCAAATCATTTACCGGAAAAAGTTTTCCTGGCTCATAATAATAACCCAAAATTTGACCGGCAAACGGACTGTGAATACGATGGTAGTCTTGTGGGGATAAATAGAATGTAATGTATTTTCCATTTGTAAAGAACGGATAGTATTTTTCTGAACCTAACAATTCTTTTACGGAATAGTCAATCCCTTTGGCTTGAATGATTGTTGACTGATTGATATTACCAAAACTGGTAATTTTAGAATCCGTCGGAGAGACCACTGCATTCACTGCAGAGTCAATGATCCTTGCTTCGGCACGAAGGGCACGAGTAAAAAATTGATTGAGTGAGGCATATTCTTTAATCTCAAGCTCTGCTTCGCTTAAATTGATTTTATAAGCCTTTGCAAAAGCCTTTAAAATAGGAATCATCATAAATCGTGGCAAACGCAATGTTGAAAAGTAACCGAAAATTTTTGAGATTAGGTTCTTCGGAAGTAATGTTAAAAACAACAAGTAGAAATCTTTGAAGATTTCATACCGAGCGCCAGACTCAGAAAGGTATTTTTTGAGTTCAAAGTTAGCAGATTTTCCAAGTAACATAAGGGAAACAAGCAGAGGAACACTTGTAATCACTGCGGCAATATAACCCCAATGCATCACAAAACTAAGAACATCAATCCCATACTTTACATAAAGATAAGAAAATCCTAAAGTAGAACCAATGAATAACATTCTGAAAAAATTAGAGAATTTTTCCCCAAATACATAAAAAGCGTTTTGTTCCCCGCTATAAAACCAACCGGCAAGACTGAGAATCCCAAAACAAAGAAAAGAAAGACAAAACAATATCACAGACAAAGATTCTTTTTGTTCCAAAATTCTTGCAGGAAAGGAAAGGATAGTTTCTAAATTGACAGCGCCATAAGAATATAAAACAAACCCAACGAGAGTTGCCATGATAAAACCCTCAAAAAAGGAAGCCAACATACTCACTAAGCCTTGTTTTGCGGCGTAGTCAGTCCTCACAACACCAGCAATCCCAGAAGATTTACCAACAGCAGTTTCAGTAGAAAGAAAAAAAGTACTCAGAGAAACCGAAAGGGCACGTAAAACGCCGAAAGCACCTCCACCTTGTAAAGCTTTAATGGAGAAGGCTTCGTTTGTGACATCGGATAAAAATCCAAAAAAGGAAATCATAGCGTTGGAAAAAAGAGACACATAACCAAAAATAAAAAGAGTGATTCCTATAGGAGCGAGGATAGACGAAGCACGACCAACTCGCCTAACACCACCAATAACGATAAAAAGTAAAATGACGGAAATGGATATAGGACCAGAGAGTCCGGATAAGTTTAAACCTTCCTTGGTGATGTATGTAAGTCCAACAAAGGGAAAAATACCACCAAACAAAAGCACTGTAACCATACTAGCAAGGGAAAATGCCACAGCAAGCCACTTCGCACGTAAGGCTTTTTCGATAAAGTACATAGGGCCGGAAAGATAACGTCCGCTCGGAAGTTGGTTTCGAAACTTGACAGCCAAAGTTGAAGACACAAACCGAATGGGCATAACAAACAAACTCATCACCCAAATCCAAAAGAGAACGCCAATTCCGCCGTAGGCGATGGCAAGAGCAGTTCCAATGACAGAACCCGCAAGAAGGGAAGACCCAATCCCAGCAAAGAAAGCTTGTGAATGGACCAGTTGACCCTTGGAACCTTTGAAGTCCATATTTCCCGTAAGGATTTTAAGAGCGAGAAAGAGAAAACGAATTTGTGGGAATCCCAACCGAAAGCTCAAATAGAGCGAGGCGATAAGGATGAGATAGAAATAAGGGCTGAGGATGTCCGATCCTAAAATCAGATTAAACTTAGATCCGTTTTGAAAGAGTGTTTCCATATTGGTTCTTCCTCACGAAATTGGATGAAATTGTTATGTCAAGATGTATTGTGATCCTTCCGTTTCTGGTTTTTATGATTTCTTCCTTAGTCTTCGGCAACTTAAGAGCGGAACCCTCAGGGATAGAAGTGGGAATGCGGTATGGGGCCGGCGAAAGAATCCCGGGCCGCTTTGATGGTAACCTACAGCAGTTCTCCTCCACCTTTAACCCTTTGGTTTTCTCCGATGTAAGTTTGAGCGGCGGAAAAACTACCAACCTATACGAGGGATTTGTTCGTTTCCTTTTGGATTCAAGATCAAGGGTAGGATTTGTTGTCGGCAGAAACGACTGGCAAATGCTTCGTCTAACAGAAGTTACTAGTGACTTCTACTATACAAAACTCCGTTCGGAAATTTACTCATACCATGTCCTCGGAATGTATTATTTCACTATGCCAATTTATAAAAACTGGGAGTGGGAAAATGGACTTGGAATCGGTTTTACTTCCGCAGACTGGAATGTTCGAGGATATTCCATTGGGGAATTACCCCCCAACACACAGTACTTTAATCAAAGAGGAAGACTTAGAGGGAGTGGGCTCGCTTACCGAGTAGAAACTGCCATCAATCGCCGGTTATATGAAGATACCTTTTTGCAGATCGGACTTGGATATCACCATGTCGCTATTGATAAGTTTAGCGGGAATTATAATGGCGAAACCTCAAGTTTCTATATCCGAGCCGATGGGAAAGTCGGAGTCATTGATGATACAAGAATCATTGATGCCACAGTGAGCACTGCACAAACTTTTCGAAGGTTAGATATGAATTCTGGATCATGGGTTCTTTATTTTTCAGTCTTCCAAAGGTTTTTGGATTGACGATCTCTTAGGAAGAGTATCATTCTTTAAGAAAATTACATGAAACCCTCTAAAATCATTACCATCGGTATCAAAGAATTGGCTCACCAAAAAGTCATCCTTGCTGCTTGGTATAATTTTCTAAAAGAAAACTTTGATGCAAAAAAAGTTTCTGCGGAAGAATTCACCCAATACCTACAAGCACACGTAATGTATGATTTAGACAAAGATCAAATTGAGTTGATGTTGTCTGGAACAGAACCGCTTTTAGAAGATTTCAAAAAGTCTATTTTTGGATGAACCTCCAAATCTTCGGAACCAAAAAATGTAAAGATTCTAAGAAGGCACAGCTGTTCTTTCAAGAACGCCGTGTTACTTTTCAGTTCATCAACCTCCAAGAAAAAGAAATGAGTAAGGGAGAACTTAGATCCATCCTCGGAAGTGTGAGTTTAGATGATTTGATTGATACGGAATCGAAAGTCTACGAAGACAAAAATCTAAAATATATGTTATATGATAAAGAAGAGGCTCTACTCTCCAATCCTCTTTTGTTCAAAACACCAATTGTGAGAGATGGCAAACGGGCCACCATTGGATTTGTTCCTGAAATTTGGAAACAATGGATCTTAGAATCTAAAAAATAAATGATCAAAACAACCGTTTCAGCGGTGATCCACAAACCAGTCTCCGAAGTATTTGTTTATGTTCGAAATATGCAAAACCAAACGGCTTATAATTCCAGTATTTCCTCTTCTGAAGTAGTAGAAGGAAAACCAAATGAATACAAAATCCAAATTGACTTGGGAATTCTCAACCTAAACGAAACTTATAAACTGGAAGAAGTTCTTGAAAACAAACTCATTGTAGCAAGTTGCCAATCAAATCTCTTAAAATTTACGGATCGTTATGAATTTGAAAATACCGATGGGAACTGCCTCTTAACAATCACGGATCAACTGGAACTACAAGGCCTATTTAAACTAAGCGAAGGTCTAGTAAAAATGAACTTAAAACAACAAATGGCATCAAATCTAAATGCGTTAAAAAGTATTTTAGAGTCTTAAATTATCAAGACTCTTCTTTCTTTCGTTTAGAAAATTCTTTAGTCATTTCTGGTAACATAGGAAGTGAACTATGAATTCGATGCATCTCCAATGCAGGTCTTGCCGGAATTCCGAAATAAACTGTTTTTTCTTTCGAATCTTCAGTGAGCCCCGATAAACCAAGTAGAATCGATCCTTTTTTCATGGTTAGGTGTTCTGCTACGGCCGATTGTCCAGCAAGGAAACAACCATCTTCAATGGTGACAGAACCCGCAAGAACAGTAGCTCCGGCAATGTATACATAATTACCCACTCGACAATTGTGACCCACATGTACATGGTCATCAAATTTAGTAAAACTTCCAATGGTCGTTGATTCGAGGGCCGCGCGATCTACCGTACAGTGAGCCCCCATTTCCACTTCATCACCTATGATTACGTTTCCAATTTGAGGAACCTTATACCGAACACCAGCGTAATCATAAAATCCAAAACCATCAGCACCAATAACAGTATTCGAATGAATTAAGTTTCGTTTTCCCAACTTACAGTTGTAATAAACAATCACCCCTGATTTCAAAACACTATCTTCGCCAATTTCAACATTTGGTTCCAAAACAACATTCGGGTAAATGACAGCTCGGTCACCAATCACTACATTTTCCTGGATGACAGCAAAATCCATAATGGTAACATCTTTTCCTAGTTTGGCGCTGGGGTGGATACTCGCTTTTGCAGAGATAGAAGTTGTATATTTTGGTTTTTTTTCAAATAAACCCACTACTTGAATGAATTTTACTTTTGATCCTTCTTCTGGAATGATGATGGCGTTTGGGAATTGAGAAGCTAAGGATTCAATCGTAAGAGCGATTTTTACATCGGAAGCCTTTTTGTGTTTGGCTAAATACTTTTTAGAAGCCACATAATAGATGCTATTCGAATCTACAGGAGTATGATGTTCTAAATCTTTAATTCCATTAATTTCCAAATCACCTAAACCGGTGAAACTTGCACCTAATCGTTCAGCTAAATCCTTTAGTTTCATTGATACACCTTAGACTTGAAAAATAATTTGAAGGGACATATTTCAATCATAATTTTAAATTCTATCGTATGGAAACTTTTCCAAATATCCGATAATTAGAATATGTTCTATTCTATCCCAAACAAAGGGCTCCGCTTGCTTTTGTTAACTTACAGTGTTCAATATTGTTTATTTATGGGTGGGCTTGTAGCACAAGAAGGTGTGGTTTTCGAAAACCCATACAAAAAGGCAGAAAATTCATCTGATCCAAAATCGTTCACCGTATATTTTGCAAAACATTCCTCGAAAATTCCCAATGCTGATCTAGTTCGCTTACAATCTACTGCGGATTTTTTGAATCAAAATAAAAATCACGAAATCTATATTCACGCCCATGCAAATGAAGGGAAAAATGCAAAAGAAGATGTTTCCATTAGCGAAAAAAGATCTTTGGAGGTGGAACGGTTTTTACTAATTCATTTTGTAGAACCGAACCAAATTCGACGTCTATTTTACGGCAACTCTAAATCACCTAACAAAACAAAAGAACACCAAACACTCAATAGACGTGTAGAAATCAGAGTCCAACCTCTTCCTTAAAGTTACCCTTTCCAAAACCTTAAGTCATCAATATCATCTATATCACATAACTCATCAAGAAGAGTGAAAGTTTTGTTGTTTTTTCGGATAGACTCAATTGTCAGAGACAAAACATCTTTTGTACTCCAAGGAATAGAATGAAAAACAAAAGGCAAAAACGTTTTCATCCCCAGTAGATAATAACCACCATCTCGAGCCGGACCAAGAATAAAGTCGGAATGATCCAAGTCTTTGTATGCTTTTAATAGGATTTCTTCGGTCAAAAACGGACAATCAGTTCCAATAATAACGATTTTTCCCGTTTCCATTTGAAATTCCTTTTGAAAGGCGACTTCCATCTTATACCCAAGATCCCCCAGTTCCTGGGTTTTATTCGGATATCCAAAATCAAAACTTTCAGATGAATTTTTTGTTAGATGATCCCAATAAACAAACTTCTCTACTTTGAGATTCGAAGTCACTGTTTTTGTGATTTTAAGTAATTCATAATAAATCTTTAATGTTTCTTCCTCACCAATACTCACCGACAAGCGAGTTTTGACTTTTCCTAACTTAGGTTGTTTTGCGAAGATAATTAATTTGTTTGTTCCCATAATAACCTAAAACCAAAATTGAAGACACCCAATAGATGTATACAAAACCATTATAAACATACAGTCCATAGGATAAAAAGGCCAAAAAGGAAACTGAAGCAACCAATGTTTCCATTTTAGCTTTTCCCATTACAAATAAAATCCAAAGAATCCAATACCATGGATGGATGACGGGAGAAAACAAAAGGAACATAGAATAAATGGTTAAAAATCGATCGGGATAACCGAACCCAAAACTTAAATTCTTTTTGATACAGAAAATATAAAGGGCAAAAAGAGTCGCAAAGGATATAATTCCAGAAAGATATTCTCCCTGAAATGGATACAAAAGAAAATAGAAAAAAGGTTCCAGTATACCTGCAAATCGAAACGAATGAAAGAATAACCCTATCCCCGTACTACTCTGCGATACCAAGTCAGAAAAAACTGTAATCTTCCACAAAACGAGAGAAACTAAACTAACAAAAAATAAGCGAATCCAAACCGAACGATCGCGCCAAAAACTTAAAACAAAAAGGAAAGCATTTAATTTTAGTTGGGTTAATAGAAAAAAAGAAAAAATTCGTAAACCCTTCGACTGGGACAAAAAGAAAAGAAGGCAGCCAGTTACTAAAAGGATCTCTGGATGCATTTGCGAAATCCCTTCTAAAATCACGATTGGATTTCCCCAATAAATCCAATATGATGGATTGGATTTATTGGGATATAGTTTTCGAATGAGAAATAAATTCAAAATATCTAATAAAAAAAATAGACTCTGAATTCCTAAGAAAACAGAACCGAATAAAGATCCAATAATCGTTCCAAACGAAAAAAACCACTGTATTAACAATGGATAAACGGAATAATAATTCGGACTATTCATCTTTGATAAATAGGATTCCAATCCTACGGTTGAGACATTATCCAATTGTAAATACTTTTCGGGTGTATAATGATAGGGTGAAATTCCCTCCAAACAAATTTTTGCGTCAAAAAGATAACGATAGATATCATCACTCCATAATGCGGGAGAGCCAACTACCACGAGGCGCAGTAAAATTCCATAGAACAAAAAAAGATAAAACCGATTCCCAAACAAGGCAGTTAAATCTGATAAAAAATAAAAGTATAAGGGAAGAACTATGGCAACAACTAGAATCACACTCAAATCGTTTCTATCACCAAAATGTGCAGTAACGAATAATAAGGCGGGATAAAGAATCGCTAATAAAATTTTTGTGAGATTAGGGATGAACACGAAAGAATAACAACCGAAAAAAAGTGTATAAAATTTTGGTCCCAACACGTATCGACATAGAAATCGTTCCAGATATTTTCGAAACACCCGCAAAACGCTTTCTGTAATTAACAGAGATCTCCCTTATATCCATTTTTTGTTGTAATGCCTTCACATGCATTTCAATATTCCATCCCCAAGTGGGGTCTTCCATCTGCAAACGAACAAGCGAAGAATATTTTAAAATTCTGAGTGGCCCCATATCTGTAAACCTACGCCAGAAAAAAATAAGAATCAAGAAACAAGTGAGTGCATTTCCAAATATTTGAATGGGGGACAAAGAACCTTTCTCCACAATACCCATAGTCCTTGAACCAATTACCAAGTCAGCTTGGCTTTCTTTGATCACTTGGATTAACTTTTGAATGTCCAAAGGATCATCGGAGCCGTCGGCATCACAAAAAAGAATATAATCAGGTACCAAATTCGATTCTTTGATCCAACGTAGCGCCGTAAGACACGCATTTCCATAACCGATCTCCAGACAATCCAAGGTGGTTAGTCCCATCTTTTTCACTATGATTGGTGTTTGGTCCTTAGACGCATTGTTTACTACAATAAAACTGGATTTTGGTAATCCGGAATTCTGAATAAGACCAGATAACGCACGCTCAATGCCTTCCTCCTCGTCTCTTGCAGGGATGATACAAAGGATCTCATTCACCTTTTCTTTCTGCATTCCTTTTGAATAAATCCTCTAAAGTTGTGTCTTTTCTGGATTTTGTTTTCAACTGATAGGAAGATTCAATCACTATAGAACTATGTGGATATAAATCTTTCATATTTTCAACTTTTTCCTTATAGGGAGAAGTTAAGTAACCTGAAGATTGAATCATATAATTAGAAGTGATGTTTTTTAACCGAACATGAACTGCTTGGAATTTATAAGATTCAACGGGGAGTTCTGTTGGTTTTACCTTCCAAACAAATATTTCCCCTGAGGGAATTCGTGTATCATTTACTTTTTTTGCTGCAGGTGACCAAGACCATTCTTGACCAATTGTAGTTTCCGATTGAAAAATAGACTTTCCTATTTTATCGAAACCTACAATTGATAATCGATAAAAACGCTCAGGATCACCAGTAGTGACATGATGATCCGCATTTGTATTCTTGATTTGAATTTCAATAGAATCGTTTTGAACCTTGAATGCCGAAAGAACAATTCCAGGTTTGTAACCCAATCGAATTTGGTCAGAATACAAATCGAACCTTTTGGGAACACCACCGCCAATAAACCCATGTTTATGAGCTGTTCGAACCGGTTTATTTAAAGAAGCTTTTACAAAAGAACGACGAACTTCTGGTTGGTGGCAAGACGAACATGTTTGGTTTGAATGTGTCGCTTGTAACTCGGAACCTGTTTGAAAGGAACAAACCAAAGATTCATTTAAAGTATAAGTTTCATTGTGACAATCATAACAACGATTTAACAATTGTTTTCGATCAATTTTAATTGGATGAGGTGGAGAAGTTCCGCCTGTTCCTCCGATCACATAACTTTCTTTAGTTTGTGAGTCCACTCGTACATGACAAGTAGCGCAAGTAACCCCTTCTGCTTTCATATCAGGATTAAAGTCAGGATTTGGAATCTCCACTGGCCGGAAGTAATCTCCGTTTTTTAGTCCAGTAATGATTGTTTCTCTTTGGTTTTGGACCGGAATATGGCAGTTCAAACAAATCCACTTGGGAGAACTTGGTTTTGCTAACTCAGATTGAAATTGTATATCAGTAAGAGCATTGGCGTGAGTGGATTTTTGCCATTCTTCATAAATTTCCGTATGACAATTTCCACAATTTTTAGCGGTCGGAGCACCAACACCTTTTAAATCAGGAAGATTCGCAATTGGTTTAGACCAAATTTTACCAGGGAACACTTGTTCAATGGGAACTTCTCTTTGATTGATATAGAGAAAAGTTCCCATTCCCAAAACAATGAGTGTAAAAAAGGATATGTATATGTTTCTTTTCAATTTCCAGTTTCCAACGGAAGTTTTGGGTCGTGAGACCATTCCCACATAGAACCAGCATAATTATAAGCATTATATCCGTAAGTACGAAGAATTCCAACGACAAAAGCAGAGCGAACACCACCCGTGCAATAAGCAACAATCGGTTTATCTTTTTGGATACCCTGTTGTTTCAAATAGGATTCCACCTCTGATTTAGATTTGATATTTCCTTTGGCATCAAATAACTCTTGGTAGAAAAAAGATTTAGCTGTGGGTATATGACCTCCTCTCGATTCACCGTATGGTGTAGCACCAGAAAACTCCCGAGGTTCTCTTGTATCCAGAATTTGGTATTGTTTCGAAGGTAATCCCTTTAAGATGTCTTCTTTCAAAATCGCCGAAGACGGGTTCGTTTGTTTTGGATCAATTCTCAGAATTGGTTCTTTGTTTTTCTGCTTCGGATCCGATTTTTTTTGAATCTGCTTTTGATATGCCGGAAATCCACCATCCAACCAAAACGATTGTTTAAAACCTGCTTCACGTAAACTCCAAACAATACGTCCTTCTTCACCCCATCCCGAATTACCATCACCTAACACAAGTATATTGTCATTTTCCTGAATTCCCAACTCATTGATTTTTTTTCTTACAAGTTTAATTTCAAGTAAGTCCCCTTTTCTCGGGACATCGGTTCGGGAAAGGTCTTCCCAAGAGATCGTTTTAGAACCCGGAACTTTATCCTTCCATCGATTCACGGAGGTGCGAGTGTCAAGAATGGTAAATTTTGGGAGTTCTGCTGCCGACTCGGCGGAGAGAAACCAAGGCCTTTCTTTTTGCTGGGACTCGACAGGATGCGGAGGTCCAGCACTCAGCTGGAGCCAAAAAGCCCATAATAAAGAAAGAGAAAACAAATAGATTCCATAACCACGTAGTACTTTCACCAAGATACCTCCCAAATTCTTAAGCCTTTCTCTTTTAAGACGAATTTCCGTCAATAAGATAAACATTTCATCCAAGAAAACGAATTTTTCTTGCCTATAGAGACCCCACTCGTACTTTAGGAGTCAATGGAGGGCAATATGAAAATTGGCTTTTATCCGGATGTGGTCAATGAAAATGTCACAAGGATCGTCGCATCAACCGTGGTATTCCTTGGTGTCTTTGCCATTTTATTCCCAAACCCTTATGTGCTCGCATTCCTACTTCTTGGATTTACTTTACGACTCAGTTATGGGCCCAAATTAGAACCATTTGCTTTTTTTACTGCCAGGTATTTAGTGCCTTGGCTTGGAATTTCCTTTGTTGCTTCAGCAGGTCCGCCCAAACGATTTGCTCAGCTCATTGGATTTTTATTTAGCATCAGTGCGATTGTATTTTTTGTTTTGGATTTGACTCTTGCTTACCAAATCACATTGGCTACACTTGTTTTCTTTGCATCACTCGAATCTTTTTTAGGTTGGTGTGCTGGATGTTTTGCATTTGGTTTACTAATGAAATTAGGAGTGATCCCAGAAGAAATTTGTGAAAGATGTAACAACCTAAACTTTAATAAATAGAATTCAAACACTACTTTGTTTCAATGGATTCTATTCTCAATTGTCACCTTGGTTACCATTCTTTTTATTTGGATGGTAACCCTTCCAAAATCATTTTTCAAAAAACAAAAAACTAATATTTTTATTATAGGACTTGGGGTTCGAATTCTATTTATTTTTCTTCCTCCCATTTGGGAAGATGATTGGTCGAGATATTTATGGGAAGGAAATTTAATTCGTAATGGGCAGTCGCCTTATGAAATCGCTCCCATCCATTCATTTCAAAAATTAAATTTAAGTGATATAGAAACGGAAGTTCTATCTCAAATTAATCATCCTGATTGGACTACTATATACACACCCTTTGTTTTGCTGTTTTTTGCCTTATTTTCAGTAGGTTTTTCAGGTATTTTTTTAAAACTTAGTTACTTAGTCCTCGAAACCACCAGTTTCTTAGTATTTTCCAAAAGGAAACTTTCCAAACCCCAATTGTTATATTGGACCTTCCCCATTTTAATAAAAGAAGTATATAGTAACTATCATTTCGAAATATTGATACTTTCCATTTTTTGGATTTTTATAAATACAATTAAATACCGAAAATACCTGCTTTCCAGTTTTCTATTTGGTCTTATTGTCCATATTAAATTTTTTTCTTTGTTCTACTTTGTTTACCTTTCCAAAACAATATCATTTAGAAACTGGAAAAAAGAATGGAGTAAATGGATTTTCCTTAGTTTATCTTTTTTCTGCGGATTTTTTATTTTTTATTTCATCTATTATTTGTTTTTCCCCAATTCAAATGACTTTGGATTTACCAATTTACTCAAGTTTGGTGGAAGTTTCAAATTCAATCAGTTTTATGAACCATTCTGGAAAATATTTGGGATTATAGATCTCAAAACATTTCCTTTTATCTTCTGTTTATCTACCGCGATTGTATTTTTATTTCTCTTCCTTGAAAAAGAAAATCGATTCCAAAAATTCAAATTGATCTCAACAAAACTCGATTTTTATTTTTTGTTTGGATATCTTTCTCTTTGTTTACTGCCAGTTTATAATCCTTGGTATTTTTTAATCCTGCTCCCGATTCTCGTGACTTCAAAATCAGAAAGAATTTTTCCTTGGATTTTGATTTCGATACCCCAGTTGTCTTACCTCACCCGGGCACGTTTAGGCTTTGAATTTACCTACTTCTATGAAATTCCGGATCCTATCCTTCTTTTGGAAGCCCTACTTTCACTAACCTGTCTTGCTTGGTATTTCATACAAATATTCATTTTACTTTACAATATATCCAATATATCAAACATAGCCCGTAAGGGAAGTATTGGGTATGGAAACAGAAATTGAGAGTTTTACGGCCACAACAGAAAACGAAAGAAATGTCGACGAAGTGTTAACGGTTGTCCTGGGTGAAACCTTAAAACGCAGAAGGTTGGAACTTGGATTATCCATGGAAAAACTTTCTCAGTTATCAACAGTTAGTCGAGGAATGCTCGGACTCATTGAGTCAGGCAAAACAACACCTAGCATCGGGATTTTATGGAAATTATCTAAATCGTTACGAATCCCTATCGGGGAAATGATTCCCGATCTTTTTGCCCAGTCGCCTCGCTACATTGGATCCAATGAAGGAAAACGTTGGATTTCTCCTAAAAATACAGCAGAATCGCGAGTTTTTTACCAAGAAGAAAGAGATCGTTTGAGTCTTGTCGAGTGGAAACTGGCCTCGGGAAAGGTTTCTCAGTTCGGTCACTTACCCACAGCCTTCGACATCAAAATTTATCAAGTTACTGGAAAAATCAAAATCAAACTAAAAACCAAAGAGATCGTTTTGGAGCCATCAGACAGTGCCTTTTTCCCCATTGCGGAATTGGAATCTATAGAAAATGAATTCGGAGAAGAATCCAAATTCCTGTGGATCGCTTCCAAAAAAGCTCGGTAGAAATGTTTAGAGACATACAGGAACGATTGATTCGAGAAAAGAGAAAGGTCCAAAAGAATGTACATGAGGAAAATATTTTGGGCGTTATATAGGATTTATTGTTCAATATATAAGATTTAGTATTCTTTCATTTGCCCCCTTTTTCAAAACTGACCTTACCATGTTTCCTATCTCTGGTGCAACCCCTACAGGGAGGAAACAGGAATAAAATCGAAGGATTAACAAATGAAAACCAATCTACTCTACAAGTTGATTGCTCTTACTACCGCGGGGTTCATCGGAGCCTGCGGCGGAGCAAAAAACAATGACACACAGAACTTGCTACTGGCAGCCCTTGCCCTTTCCTCAGGAATTAAGGTCAATACGGCAACCGAGTTAGCAAAAGAATCTAACGACGATTATAATCTAAATCAATATGGTCTGATCACTCCCTCTACCTTAGGTAAATGGGTGAACAATTGGTCCGCTACAAAACCTGCCGGTGTTAACGGTAAATTGGTAATCTTACAAAACGGTGCCAGTGCCACTGTAGGCAAAGAGTATATTGCCGGAAACGGAAACGATGTTGTTGTCTATTCGTTTACCTTTGCTGATGGAGCGAGTGCTCTTGATGGTGGTGATGGATTTAGTCAAAAACGAAGCAGTGGACTCAGTGATACAATCTCTATCATTGCCAATGGAACGAAAGTGGATGCCATCTTAAATCGTTATGGAATTGATCCAAACAACGACCTTGTTGTATTTGTTTCTTCTGCAAATGCGAATAGCCATGTGCAAGGAACACTACGCGGATTTTATACTTTCCGCTATTGGGGATTCGATCATAAAAATCTGGCCTTCTTAAACGGAACTCTTCCTCGCCTTGCAGTAACAGACGGAAACTTCGTACCTTTCAGTTCCACAACAAACACTCCTCCTAGTTATACCAACCGTTATACGATCAAATCGGTTCGCGTAGATAACACCATCCTTATGTTACCTGTGGAAGATGTGATTACCGCTGTCAAAAATCCTAATAATGTAACTCTTGCGGGCCTTACTTCCAGTGTATTTATCTCTGATGCGAGATCGTCTTCTGGAAGTAGTAATGAATACAATGGAGTGGCTCGTAGTACGGCTTCCGAAGTTGCTGGTAAATATGCTGGTTTTGAAGGTCGTATTCGAGGTGCTAAAGAACTTAGATGGACTGATTTGCTCGATACAGAGTTTAGATTTAAATCAAAAGCAGACCTAAAAGCATATTATGCAGGTAAAGGATACCAAGAAGGTCAAACAGCAATTCAACTCTGCCGAACCAACAACAGATCACAGGTAACAGGATTTTCATACATTGCAATCCTAGGTTATCCATCTACATATTATGATGGAAGTTGGATTGAATGGGGAAGTTTAACTGGAGGTGGACCTGCAGCAAAACTCCCTGCTGATTCTCCTTACCGCACAGATGTGCCGGAACTATCCGAAGTAATCACTTATAATGTGGCTGGTGATGTGGATCCAAATCTTCCAACGAACTTGAATGCGTTTGCAACAACTTCAAGAAAAATCGTAGAAGAAGACAAAGCTTACAAACGCTAAAACAAAATTTGAAAAACGGAGAGGGATGATCTAACGTCCCTCTTCTTAAAAATATATAAATCGATTCGCAGGGAAAGTAATATGAAGAACGTAATGAATTTTTTGATCATTAATCTAATTTTGATCTCATCCTCCTATGCTTCTGGAGGGATTGGTGGTGGTGGTATTGCCAACATTCCACAAGGTCAAGATAGAGAAAAATACCATTTAGGAAAAGCTGTCTTTAACCAAGATCTAACTTTAGAAAAACAACCAACAGTCAATGTAATCGAACAAGAAGAACGATTGGAATACCTCCAAGGAAGTTTGCCAAATACGGAAAAAAGAAGAGTTAACCTTCCTGATTTTGCAGGCAAACTAACAGAAGAACAATTACAAGCCTTAGAATATTTTGTTCAAGTTAGATTCAATGTAAAACTTCCAGAGAAAAAGAAGGAATAAAACATGAAATCTTTCTTTAACTTTTTAAAATTTGTTTTATTTTTAGCTAGTTTTGTAGCACCCAGTGTATACGCACAACAAGCCTGGGCACCTTACGAAAGACAACTTTGGGTACGTCCCGTTTTTGTTCACTCTGAATATGATAGTGCCTTCCTCGCCGGACAAAAAGCAAAATACGACGATAACGTTCGTTTGTCGGTCGCAAACCTTGCATTGGAATACGGGATCACAGATAGACTCACTGCCGATTTGACAATTGGATTCGGGAAATTAGGTCGTCATAGAGTATTCAACAGATATCTGGGATTACAACAAACTCCAGATGTTCCTGATAAATATGGATTTATGGATACAAGATTCGGTCTTCGTTATAAGATTTTGGATGAATTTGATTCCAAATACCGTTGGATGCCTACTATATCCTTACGTGTAGGAGGAATCAAACGAGGAGACTATGACAGAAACCCACAGTCTCTCGGAGATGGAGCCAGTGGTGGTGAAGTAAACCTTTACTTAGCAAAAGATTTTGGAGTTTGGGGTCTTGGGGGACTTGGCGAGTTTTCTTATAGGAAAAGAGAAAACCCTGTTCCTGATGATATCCTTTATTATTCGGCTTTATATAAACGATTCTTCGAGTCAATGTTCTTAACATTAGGTCTTCGTGGACAAATCGGTCAAGGTGGATACGCTTATGCTGACCCAAGGCAACAACCACCATGGAATATGACACGTTTTCCTCAACCTTCAGTGTATGGGATTAATCCATATGATATTTACGTACAAAATGAACGACCTGCTTGGGGAAGAAAAGAGATCTATCACAATGCCGAAATTGGTGTGAGTTATTCCGATAGTTTTGGAAATTTTTACACTCTTTTTTATTCAGAAACAATTGCAGGTTATAACACTGCAAGATTAAAAACCGTGGGATTTGCTGTAACACTCCCGTACAATCTTTGAGGGTATTTCAATGAAATTTAAATATTTAACATTACTTAGTCTAATATTCGTTCAATTGATTGGTTGTAAAGGTCTTCCGGAATATCTATTCCTACCACAGAGTATGAAATTGGACTTAACTCCATTTTTGTTTCGGGTTTATACACCAGCAGAACTTGCAACTTTATCCAATTCTGACTTTAACTTAAATGAGAGTGGCCTCATTACAGGAACCAAACTCTCTCGTTATTTATCAAATTGGGCAAACAACAGACCAGCTGGAGTTTATGGAAATTTGGTCCTTTTCCAAATCCAAACAAATGGAACTAGCGGTCGTTATGTGTTTTTTGACGGGAAACAAACATTCTCTTATCCGATTGCCAATCTACCAGATCTCCTTACAGAAACTCGCGATGATGGAGTTTTATCCGTTGATAACCTTGTTCCCAAAGGAAAAAAAATTTCCGATTTCTTTTCCATATACGGAATAGATCCAGCCATTGATTATGTTGTTTTTGCACAGGATGCTTCTTCTCTTGCCAATCTTACGTCAGCAACCTTTGCATACTACTCACTTCTCTATTGGGGATTCCCAAAAGAAAGGTTAGCTGTCCTCAATGGTTCCATTGCTGATTTAACAACCGCAAACACTTTGTTCACAACTCCATCCTACACTTATACAAATAGTAATCGTGCAGGGAGTACAAAAACTTTGTTTAGAGATCATACAGTTTTGCAGTTAACGATTGGTGATTTAATCCATGCGATCAAAAATGGAAATACTATTTTTGAAGAAGTAGATCCAATCCCTACAGAAGGATTTTACATCATAGACGGAAGACCTAATGCATCCTATACGGGAACAACAAATTCCACCGCATCAGGTTCGAAATATGGTAACTGTACAACCAAAATAAATTCTACCTTTGTTACTAACACTTGTGTGGTAACATTTGAAGGAAGGATCAAATCGGCTTCCAATTTAGTTCCAACAGATTTATATGATGGAACCACCTTCCAATTCAAATCTTTTAGCCAACTCCAAACCTATCTCAATAATACTGGATACCCGTCTGGAAAACAAATTTATGTTTATGGAGAAGATGCAACAAAAGGTTCGTTAGTATGGTTTATTTTACACCAAGTTCTAGGAAAACCAACAAGACTGTATGAAGGTGGTTGGAAACAATACGGTGCTCTTGGATTACGAACTCCTTCTTCTGGATCAAGTCCGAGTGCCATCAGTCAACCTGCTTCTTATTGGAGAACAGACATTGTCAGTCTTTCCGAAAACAATACAGCGAACGCAGATGCAAATGTTCCTAATTACCAACTAGATGTTTCCAGACAGTTTGTAAAAAATTCCAATAAACTACGTTCTGAGGACAAAACTTTTTTACGTGGGTCCTCTTCGGGAGCAGCTGCCAGCAGTGGTGGTGGTGCCCCTACTGGTGGTGGAGGAAATGCTTGCGGGGGTTAATCAATTAAATAGAATCTACTTACCGTGAGATTCCAAACATTCCAACTTACGAACATTTTCTTTTTATTAATGTTCGTAAGTTGTTCTGATTCCAATTTTTTACAATCTCATTGGAAGTATCCAATACCGGAACAAGGAGTCCCTCCTTCCCATTTTTCTTCGTTAGAAAAAAACCTAAATCCAACCTCTTGTGCCACTTGCCATCAAAACCAGTTTCAAAATTGGAAAAAAAGTTTTCATGCAAAGTCTATCAGCAGCGGATTTTTATGGCAGAAGGAAATACTAACTCAGGAAGAATATAGTTCTTGTTTCCAATGCCACTCACCATTAGCAGAAACAAAATCCGAACTTGATTCTAAATACCAAACGAAGGAAATTCTCAATTCAAAAGCTCATAATTTTTCTACAGGACTAGAAAGTCCCTCAATCCTCTGCGCCTCTTGCCATATCAGAAATCAAATCCGCTTTGGCCCTCCTCCTAGAGACAATCCAAAAAAAGAAATTACAACGGGGAACCTACCACATAACGGTTATGTTGCGAAAATAGAATTTGAATCTTCTGAATTTTGTAGATCCTGTCATGAGAGTAAAGAAACAGGAGTCAAACTAAATGGAAAACGATTGATGGAGGTTTATTCGGAATGGAAAAAAACTACCTTTGCCAAAGATGGGATTCAATGCCAAAATTGTCATATGCCAGACCGCGAACATTCATGGAAGGGAATCCACGATAAAACTTTTGTCCAAAATTCTTTACTACCCACTTGGACTATTACAGAAAACAAAGGAAAATACAGAATACAAGCGGAACTTAAATCTATAGGTATTGGTCACGCATTTCCGACTTATATAGTTCCAAAAATTTACCTACGTTTCTACGTTGTTTTAAAAGATAAACCCAATCCTATCCTTCTGGAAGAATCGGTAATAGGAAGAATTGTGAATGCAAATCTGACAGAAGAATACTTAGATACACGAATCCAAGCACAGAAAACACATTTAGTTCGTTTTGATTTTGAACCAAAAGAAAATCAAATTCAAAAATTTCTTTGGGAAATTGAAGTAAATCCAGACGAACAATATGTCCGCAGTTTTGAAGAACAATTAAAAAACAAAGGAAATCAACTTTCAAATTTATCTAGAAAGTTGTTAGAAGAGTCCCTTTACGAAAAAAGGAACTCTCGTTATACGTTATTTACTTTGAGTTCAAAAGTGCCTGTTTCACTTCCGCAATGATATCATCAATATGTTCTAATCCAACAGAGACACGAATGAGACCAGGTAAAATACCTACGGCAACTCTTTCTGCTTCCGTTAACTTAGAGTGTGTTGTTGAAGTGGGATGAGTAACAGTGGTTCTTGTATCCCCTAAATTAGCTGTAAGAGAAAACCATTTTAGTGCATCCAAAAACTTTCTTGCACGGTCCACTCCACCTTTGATGACAAAAGAAACAATGCCACCACCCGATTTCATTTGTTTTTTTGCAATCGCATAACCTGGGTCATTTGGTAAAAATGGATATCTAACAAGTTCTACCTCTGGTGATCCTTCTAAAAACTCCGCTAACTTGATTGCATTTTCAGAATGTCGATCCATCCGAACAGCAAGTGTTTCTAAACTTTTAGAAATGATCCAAGCATTCATTGGAGAAAGAGAAGGTCCCGTATTACGAGCCATGTATCGAATCGGTTGGATATATTCTTTTTTACCTAAAATAATACCTGCGATCACGCGGCCTTGCCCATCCAAATACTTTGTGGCAGAGTGAATGACAATATCAGCGCCGAAGTCAGCAGGTTTTTGAATATAAGGTGAACAAAAACAATTGTCTACAATGAGAATCGCATTTTTCTTTTTACAAAGAGCCGATACCCAAGCCAAATCTACAATATCTAAACCCGGATTGGATGGTGTTTCAATATACACAATCTTAGTATTTTCCTGAAATGCCGATTCCCATAACTCTTGTTTGTTGATATCTACGTAGGTGGTTGTTACTCCGAAACGAGGAAGGATATTCGCGAAAATTTGATGAGTGGATCCAAATATGGCCCGCGCAGAAACAATATGATCTCCTGATTTCACAAGACCAAATACAGAAGTAAACACGGCGGACATTCCCGAGGCTGTGGCAATTCCATCCTCTGTATGTTCTAAAGAACAGAGTTTATCGATGAGTTCCGTGGTATTGGGGTTGGAAAAGCGAGTGTATTGATTTCCAGTGACTTCTTCGGCAAATAGGGCTCTGGCATGTTCTGCATCATCAAAAACAAAACTAGAAGTTAAAAATAAAGGGGTGGAATGTTCCTTTTCCCCGGTTCGTTTGGTTTGGATGCGGATGGCGTCAGTTTCGAAGTGTTCAAACATACTTCTACCAAGTTTGGCGATGAACCTTCGAATTCATCATTTTTTTTGGAAAATATCTGCTATAGAATCGAATTTAAACTAATATAACAGAATTTTCAAGAAATTTCTGCAATTTTACCGTCAACCATATGGACACGACGTCCAGCAAGCCCCGCATAATCAGGGTCATGCGTAACAAAGAGAATGGTAGTCCCATCCACTTGGTTAATCCGTTTGAATATCTCCATCACCTTGTCACCGTTAGCTGTATCTAAATTTCCTGTTGGCTCATCCGCAAATAAAAATTTAGGTTTTTGTATCAGTGCCCTTGCGATAGCTACCCTTTGTCCTTCCCCACCAGACATTTGACTTGGAAACTTATCCTTACAATGTAATACAGAAAAACTGTCCATCAGATGTAGGGCATACTCTTCTAGAGCCTTATGAGTGCCTGTTTTTCTTGCTGGCATGGTGATATTTTCTAATCCAGTAAGTTCCGGTAATAAATAATGAAATTGAAAAACAAACCCAATGGATTGGTTTCTTAAATTATGAATCTCGGCACTTCCCATACCAATCAGGGAATTTCCTGCAAGTTTGACATCTCCACTAGTTGGATTATCAAGTCCACTAACAATATAAAGCAGTGTTGATTTACCAGATCCAGATTTTCCAGTTAATGCAACAAAATCACCCAGATTCATTTCCAAAGAAACGTCTTTTAAGACTTCTTGAGGAGGGTCACCAAAGGACTTAAAAATATGTTTGGCTTCAATCCCTAACATTTAAGTTGCTCCCCTAATGATATCCACAGGAGAGAGACGGCTTGCCATACGTGCCGGAATATAACTTGCGATAGACGCACTAAGAACCGCAATAGAAAACCCTTTTACATAAATCATCCAATTCCATGAAATCATCATCGTTTTCATTAAGGCCTTAGAATTTTGTTTTGGATCACCAATGGGAATTCCGTCTATATAATAACATCCGAGGATACCTACAAAAATTCCAACAATAGCACCTAAAGTTCCCAAAAACAACCCTTGAAATATAAATAGTTGAATTGTGTCTTTCTCGTCGAATCCAATAGAACGAAGGATGGCTACTTCCTTTTTCTTTTGATTCACAACCATATTGAGTATATTATAAATTCCAAAAGCAACGACAAGAATTATGGTAAAGGTAGTTGAGTTACGAACAATATCTTGTGTTCTAAAAACTTGCAAAATACTCGCGTTCACTTCGTCCCAACTTTCCACCTTGTCTTTGCTAAAGTATCTCCAGCTTTCGGCAATTGTGGCGGCTTCTCTAATGTCTTTTATTTTAACAATAATTTGTGAAATTTCACCACTGGATTTGGTAATACTTTGCACTGTAGATAATGAAGAATAAGCTGTTACATCATCCACAAGTCGATTTCCTGTACTCAAAATTCCAACCACTTTGACGGGAATCAAATCTGTTCCAGGGATGTACACGGAAATGGTGTCTCCAATTTTTGCTCCAAGTTTACCAAGAACCCCCTCTCCCATAATGACAAGCGAAGTCCCGCGAGACAAATTCGCTAACTTACCTTCTACGATATAATCACTAAGATTAGTAACCTTAGGTTGGATCTGAGGATCAACACCTACGAACCTAGCAGGTGCCGTAGTTTTTCCATATACAAAAATCACTTCTTTGGTGAGTTGTGGGGCAAAGGAAATAACACGATGGTCATTGGATAATTTCTCCATCCACCCAAGAACATTTGCTAAACGAGAGTTATCGGTTCTTCCTGAAGGAGGAGAAAGCCAACGAACTTCTTTTCCTTGAAAAAAAACATCATCAAAAGTTCGTTCAGTAACCAGTTCGTCTTTTGGCGAAATTTTGATTTGTCCATCCGAGTTTACCAATTGATCGGTGATGACAGCTTGAAAACCCAACATAATCCCTGAAAAAATAATGTAACCGGCTGTACCAAGTATGATTCCGACAAGTGTTAAAATGGATTGCTCGGGCCTAGAAAAGATTTGTCTAATGGCAAGAAACAACATATTAGTTTTTTACCAAAACTTCGTCGCCTTCTTTCAGATCTCCTTGGATGAGTTCCCCATACTCCGAATTGATTGCTCCAATCCGAATTTCTAATTTATCACGTTGACCATTTCGAAATCGAATGACCTTTCCTCTGTCAACTGCAATTAACGGAACCAAGACAACATTGTCTTTAGATGAAACTTCAATGGCAACATCTGTTGTCATATCTGGTAGAACCCCATGGGGAAATTCATCGGCTTCGATTCTTACTAAAAATTGCCCATTCGAAGGATAAATTCTTTCGACCTTTCCTTTATACACATTCCCTCGTATGGATTCAAAACTCAGCTGAACAATTTGTCCAGGTTTGACTCGTAAAGCTGACTCTTGATCCAAAGATACGGAAATATATACTTCTTTTAAGTTTTGAATTTCGAGAAGAGGTAGGCCAGGCATCGCAGTTTCATTTTTTGCGACATTCAATTTAGTTAAGGTTCCATTGAAAGGAGAACGAAAGGTAATTCCTGAATCATTAGTAAGAAGCGCTTGGCCTTTTGTAACTGTTTGTCCCTCTTCCACAAAAATCTCACGAATAGAGGCTGCAATTCCAAACTTCAAACTAAAACTATCTATAGGTTTTACCGTACCTAAGGCATAAACAGCTTCCACAAGTGATCCCCTTGTGATCACCAAACGATCGGATTGCGTATTTCGAATGAAAAAGTAGGTTATAAGAATTAGAATGATTACAAAAATAAAACCAATGATAAATTGTTTTTTACGATCCATGATGACCAAATCGTAACCAATTGAAAGTATTTGGAAATTCTTTTTCTAGTGGAAACTAAAGAGACAAACCGAATACAAACTCACCTTCTTTGTCTTTTGCAGGTTTGTATTCCAAACACCTAACATCAACAAATTGGCCATTTTGTAAGGTATCAAAGCGGAAAGAATCGGCCAGACGACCTTTGAGGTAATTGTCGGTAACAAACCGGCCATCGTTTTCTAAGATAGCTTCGTAGGATTTACCAATCACAGTCTCCGCATACCTTGTATGAAGTTCAGAACTAAGGGACATCAAATCCAAAACTCTACGTTTTTTCTCATCACCAGGAATGGGATCTCCAAAAGATTCAGCACTGGTTCCCTTACGGACAGAGTAAGGAAATACATGTAATTTTGCAAACCCAAGTTCACGTAACAATTGTTTTGTTTCTTGAAACTCTAACTCTGTTTCAGAAGGAAACCCTACAATCACATCAGTTCCAAGGAATAAATTGGGGAGTTTTTCTTTTGCAAGTTCGATTCTTGTACGAAACGCATCCGGATGGTAAGTCCGTTTCATATCCTTCAGAATTTTACGGCTTCCGCTTTGAATGGGAACATGCAAAAATTTACAGAACCTAGGGTGTTTCATTAGATCGAGTAAACCTGATCCTACATCGGGTGGTTCAATCGAGGAAAGACGAATCCGCGAATACTCTAAAATCTTTAAGATCCCTTCGAGAAGGTTAAGGAAACCTTTTTCTCCATTTTCAAGTCTGTACCAGCCTAAGTTTACACCCGTTAGCTGAATTTCTCCAACCCCGTTGTCCTGTAAGTATCTGACTTGGTCTAAAACATCGTTATAATTTCTACTAACACCAAGCCCTCTCGCAGCTGGAATTTTACAGTAAGAACATTTTCTGTTACATCCGTCTTGGATTTTTAAGTATGCACGAGTGTGACCTTCAGGCAAAACATCCGAATAGGAAAATCTATCTAAAACCTGATCTGGGTATGTTTCTTTCCCTTCCCAATCCTCAAGAATCTTATAAGGAAGGGAACTTTTTTCTGTATTTCCAAAAACACCAAACACACCAGGAATGTTTTGTAAAATTTCTTTATCTGTTTCTGCATAACATCCTGTTACATAAACCTTTGCTCCAGGATTAGTGCGAATGGCATTACGGATGATATTTCTATTTTTTACATCGGCTTTGTTCGTCACTGTACATGTATTGACAACGATGTATT
Organism: Leptospira perdikensis; assembly: GCF_004769575.1. Classification (NCBI taxonomy): domain Bacteria; kingdom Pseudomonadati; phylum Spirochaetota; class Leptospiria; order Leptospirales; family Leptospiraceae; genus Leptospira; species Leptospira perdikensis. The sequence continues at coordinate 46,254 of NZ_RQGA01000011.1, forward strand.
CAGCCTTTTCCTCAGCTTCTGCGAGGGAAAAACCTTTATCTTTCAGAACAGAGTACATACCATCGGTTTCAAAAAAATTCAACCGACATCCAAGTGTATGAAATTTAATTTTCACAAGTCGCTGAGTGCTACGATCCGTTTGGAATTTTCTTTAATGGTATTACTTTCGCCATTCAAATCAGAAGCTTTTTGGATACATTCCTTAGCTTCCGTCAAATAGGTGTTTGCTTGAGATTTTTTGCCCAACTTTTTATTTGTTTTATATAAAGACTCTTGGACAAGAGCTAAGTTGTTCCAAATTTCAGGAGAGTTCGGGTTTAAAGAAGAAGCCCACCTTAAACTAACATCTGCTTTATCATAATTTTTTAAGTTATAGTAAATTTTACCTTCTAACTCCAACATACGAAAGTCACTAGGACTTCCAGCCTTTGCTTTTTCAATTTGGGAAAGCGCCGTTTTAGAAGCTCCTCTCTCAGAAAGTGCTAAGGCATAAAAATACCTTACTTCAGGATTTTGTGGGTACAACGGAATTGTTTTTTCAGCAAGTTCAATGGCAGGTTTCCATTTTTTATGACGAGTTAGAATCGCAAGACTACCTTGTAGAAGATCTTCATCGTCGGGTTTACGTTTTCTTGCTTCTAAAATATTTTTATAAGAATTTTCGAAATCATTCAACTTGTCATAGTTAAATGCAAGGAGTGCATAAAATTCGTAAGACGATTTTCCATCGGTCAAAAGACTTTTGACAAGTTCGATGGATTTGTTGTAATTTTTGACTTTATATTCATCAACAGCCTGAAAGTAAGCAGAACCGACCTGTTCTTTTTCTTGAGAGTAAAGGGATGTTACGAAAAGACAAGTAATAGCAAAAGCGTAAATCAAATGTTTCATAAAAGATCCGATGGAACTGTAATGGAGTTCAAATTGACCGAATCTATCCTGGAATGATAGGGTTCGATGGGGTCCAGGTATAGGAAAACGCTTCCCCCTTTAGAAAGCAAGTAATGTTCGATATGTTCTTCCGTGATGATTTCCGTGTCTGCCGTATACAAAATGGGGTTTTCGCCCGGGCCCAGATGGACATGGAATTCTTGGGTTGGTAAGAAATCGGAAAGGTTCAGATAACCCGAGCCAAAATAAAGTCCTGACTGAAAGTAATATTTATAAAAAACTTTGACTTCAGGGAGAATGAGGTTGGGGCGAATGTAACCCAGCTCGATCCGTTCGATTGTTCCAACTGTGCGGATTTTCCGAAGTTGGAACCAAACCTTACGAATGAAAAAATAAGAAAACAGAAAGACGAGGGGAATGAGGATAGCCATTACCGTTCGCCTTTCCGAAAGGCTCTCTAAACGAGAGCCAAATCTTTTTCCTCGGCACTTGGAGAAGAACCGTCATCTTTTTTCGGAACCTCTTTGAAGTCAGTCCAAGGAGTTTCTGAATAAACGAGTTTTCCTTCTGCAAAATCAACTAGGATCTTAGTTGGGTTATCATAAACACCTTTCAAAGATTGTACTGCCATATAATCTTCCAATTCTCTTTGGAACACACGTCGAAGTGGTCGTGCTCCATAGTTTTGGTCGTATCCAATGGTTGCAAAATGTTCTTTTGATGTTTGCGAAAGTTCAACAATGACTTTCTTTTCAGTCAGACGTTTGTTAAAGTCTTTCAACATGATATCCACAATGCTAACGATCTCTTCTTTTTTGAGAGGAGCAAAATAAACAACTTCATCCACACGGTTAAGGAACTCTGGATTGAAGTGTTTTTTCAATTGTTCCCTAGCTTGTTCTGCTTTGTAAGTTTCTCTTTCTTCAGCAAAATCCTCAAAACCCAATCGTCCACCTTTGGAAATTTCTTTCGCAGCAATGTTCGAAGTCATGATAATGATGGTATCTCGGAAGTTTACTTTTCTTCCTTTGGTATCCGTCAAATTTCCTTCTTCCATAATTTGAAGTAGGATATTGAAAAGATCATGATGTGCCTTTTCGATTTCGTCGAGTAAAACCAAACTATATGGTTTTCTTCTTACGAATTCGGTGAGTTGACCACCATCATCATATCCTACGTAACCTGGAGGAGCTCCTATCAGACGAGAAACTGCATGAGGTTCCATGTATTCGGACATATCGATACGAAGCATATTGTCTTCAGAACCAAACAGTTGCTCTGCGAGCGCTTTTGCAAGTTCTGTTTTTCCTACACCTGTTGGCCCAAGGAAAATAAACGATCCTGTAGGTCGTTTTTCACTCTTGAGTCCTGTGCGAGAACGTCTGACGGCACGTGCCACTTTTTCGATGGCTTCGGTCTGGCCGACAATCCTTCCTTTGATGTCTTCTTCCAAATTGAGAAGTTTTGCATTTTCCGATTGTTCCATTTTTTTCAACGGAATTCCGGTCCAGAGGCTCACAACAGAAAGGATATCTTCTTCTTCAATCGATACCGCATAACCTTCCATACGTTCTTGCCACTGTTTGGTTTTTTCTTCCAATTGGCCTTTTTTACGATTCACTTCATCGCGAACCGCAGCTGCCTTTTCATACTCTTGGCTACGAACCAAATCTTCTTTTTTAACAGAAAGACCTTTGATTTCTTCTTCAATTTCTTTGATTTCATTCGGACGTTGGCAGTTTGCAAGACGAGCCTTAGCTCCTGCTTCATCAATGATATCAATGGCTTTGTCTGGTAAAAAACGATCGTTGATATAACGGTGAGATAACTTAACCGCTTGTTCGATCGCTTTTTCCGAATAACGAACCTTATGATGTGCTTCGTATGCTTTTTTCAAACCATCTAGGATGAGAACCGCATCATCTACAGAAGGTTCAAGAACCTTCACCATTTGGAATCGTCTTTCCAAAGCAGAATCTTTTTCAATGTACTTACGATATTCATTATTAGTTGTGGCACCAATACATTGTAACTCCCCACGAGCAAGAGCTGGTTTTAAGATGTTTGCTGCATCTACTGCGCCTTCTGCCGCACCGGCTCCAATCAGAGTATGTAACTCATCGATAAAGATGATGATGTTTTGAGAAGTAACGATTTCTTTCATGATTTTTTTCAATCGTTCTTCAAACTCACCACGGTATTTAGTACCTGCAATGAGGCTTGCCAAATCAAGCGATAACACTCGTTTATCGAATAATAAATCCGGAACCAACTTCTCAATCACAGCCTGCGCAAGGCCCTCAACAATCGCAGTTTTACCCACACCCGATTCGCCTACGAGAACTGGGTTGTTTTTTGTTTTACGAGAAAGAATCTGAATCACCCTTTCGATTTCTTTGGAACGACCAATGACCGGATCCAATTTTTTCTCGCGAGCGAGTTGTGTTAAATCTCTTGCAAACTCATCCAAAATCGGAGTTTTACTCTTTTCTTGTCTTGGGGCCGTTTGTTGTTGTGTTTGGCCTTGAGTTGCACCTTGTGTACCCGTAGTTCCACCCACAGCACCAGATGGTGGAGCTCCAAGAAGACGTAAAATCTCAGATTTAATGACGTTATAATTTACGCTGAAAGATGATAACGATCCACCGGCGATATTATTGTTATCGCGAAGTAGTGCCAAAAGAATGTGTTCCGTTCCTACATAGTTATGTTTGAGGCGTTTTGCTTCCTCTTTAGAAACTTCGATCATTTTTTGGTATTTGTCTTGTCCTTGGCTTACATCCAAAAGCAAGGCACCAGAACCCTCTCGAGTTCTTTTTTCGACTTCTTTACGGAGTTCGTTTAAATTGATATTTAGATTCGTAAGAATCTTAATCGCGACAGAGTCCTCCTCCCGGAGAAGCCCAAGTAGAATGTGTTCTGGACCGATAAAATCGGAACCTAAACGTTTAGCCTCATCTTGGGCGATTTCGTTGATGACTCTTTTTGCTCTTTTGGTGAATTCCAACATGCCGCACCCTGCCTTTATTAATTAGACGAACGTCCTTGTTCCCATCATGACCGTACCGGTTTAATAGGAGCCTAGTAAACTAAGAATTTTGTAAAACTGACGTTTTTGAACGACTCTAATGTTCTTCCACGAGATTTTTACGACAAGAACTCGGTCTTTTCCGATGTTCCTAAATCTATGATCGGTGGAAGGAGCAAATTCTATACCAAATTTGACAAGAGTTTGTAAAATTGAAAAAAACTCAGAAACGATCCCTGGGGTGAGTCCGAGTAAGATCGAATCCCGCCTTCCCTTACCCAAATTGGTAGGGCAGGAGGAAATAAACCCGAGTTCCGGGAGGGTAGCCCAATATTTTTTTTGGAACAAAAACCGGAAAAGGGAAACTTTTCCCCTCGGAATTTTCGCCGATTCGCGGCCTTCCTTCTCCCATCTTGGTAAAATGGTTTCCCAGCGAATATGGTCTTCGGAGCCTAAATAAATACCCATCCTCGGTTCTTGGATTTCTTGGGAACCGAGATTTTTTTCAAACTCGTTTGGGTACTGATATAAATCCATCCCAGTATCAACTAACAATTGTTTAGATTTATCAATCAATGGATCATAAAAAGGGAACAAACTTGATTTTAGATTTCTTGTGATTCGGGTTCGCAAAGAAATAAGAGTGAAAGAACCTAAATTCTCTTTTATAAACTTTTCTAACGTTTGGATTTGGATTTCGGGAATTTTTCTTTTTTCATTTGGTTTTGGGTATTCAAAAACTTGAACACAATTGGCACAACCGAACTTACCGCTTTTACGAAACTGAATTTCTTTGGTTCCGCAAAATCGGCAAAAAATCATTTTAGGAAACTGGAGTTAATTGTCCAGAAACGATCCGATTTCTTTTGTGAGCCATGGAGGCAAGTTCCAAGTCATGAGTCACAAGAATCAAAGAAAACTTAAATTCGTTTTGGAGTTCTTTGATCAGATCCATTAGGTGACGTGAGTTATCACGATCCAAATTCCCCGTAGGTTCATCAGCCAAAATCAGTTGCCTTCTTCCTACAAGGGCACGTGCGACACCAACCCGGGCACTTTCTCCTCCAGATAGTTGCGAAGGAAAACTTCCAGTCCTCTCCCCAAGGCCTACTTTTTTTAAAATCTCTGTCGCTTGTATTTTAGCTGTACTTGGATTCATTCTGGCAATGAGTAGTGGCATCATTACATTTTCTAAAGCAGTGAAATCTGGTAACAAAAGATGTTGTTGAAAAATAAAAGAAATTTTTTCAGCACGAAAAGATTCCCTTTGTTTTTCAGTAAGATTTTTTAAACTCACTCCGCAAACTTCCACCTCACCGTCGTCAAACGAATCCATCGCACCAAGGATATTAAGAAGTGTGGACTTACCCACACCCGAGGCTCCTTCTACAGATACAATTTCACCAGGTAACACTTCGAAATCGAGTCCCGAAATGATATGATAACGTTTATCTACAACCTGGTAGTATTTTTCTAATTTGCGAACAGAAACAGTTGGTTTTGTATTGATATCAGTCATTTCGTATTGTATCCACAGGGTTTAGATTAGCAGCCATACGTGCAGGGAAGTAACCAGCAAGTCCAGAAAGGATGGTTGCGGCAGTTGTCACCATAAAAATAAAGGAAATATCGATATCCACAGGGATATGATCGAAGTAATAAATATCTTTCGGAACGAGTTCCACGGGATCCCAATCACCAGGATTTAGTAAACTCCCCACACCATTGATAATCTCAGAGATGGCATTGATGATGACTTCCAGTTGGGTCGCAATAAAGATCCCCGTCATCCCACCGACAAGAGAAGATAAAATCCCGACGATCATTGCATTCAAAGTAAAGATCAATAAAATATCATTGGAAGCTAGACCAAGTGCTTTTAAGGTTCCGATAGATCTGCGTTTTGCGCGGATGAGCGAGTGCACCGTTGCAACCATACCAAGAGCAGCAAGAACGATAAAAAGAAAAACAATGATGGAGATGATTGTTTTTTCAAGTCTTAAGGCTGCCAAAAAGTTTTCCTGTTCTTCTGCGATGGTTCGCACCGACCAAGAAGTTTCATCTTGAATTTTCTGATTCCAATTATCTTCGTTTAACCGAGATAAGATTCTTTGTTTTGTAAGTTTCAAATCATCAAGTGAACGAACCTTAATCGCAACTTGATTGACAGCACCTTCCATTTTAAAAAATTCTTGAGCCTGTGGCAGAGACAAAAACACAAACTTAGAATCATAATTATAATAACCCGTTTTAAATAATCCAACCAAACGAAAGGTTTGTACATTCACCTGTACACCTCGTTCGACCGTAAACCTTCCTCCAGGAACTGCCATTGTAATTTCTCGACCCAACCCATACCCGTAAATGGCACTCATTTCTTTTCCCACTACCACGAGTTTCTTCTTATTGAAGGATTGAATTTCATCCCGATCGTATTGTAAAATCCGCGGGAAGTTCGGAAGTCCATTTTCCACCAATTTTTCTACGGAGTCTACGGGAACTGCGCGGATCATAATCGGATTAAAGTTATTATTACTTTGGATGAGACCATGGCTTGTGATATTCCCTTCAACAGAAACAAAGGACTCCGCAAGTTTGGGGTCGGCCTTAAGGTGAGCAATGACCTTTTCGTAATCATAAATCGCACCAGAGCCATAAGAGTTCTCAATGGTAATATGAGGGCCTCCTTGCCAAAGTGATTCCTTCACTTGTTTTTGGAATCCGTTGAAAATGGAGAGGACTACTACTAGGAGTCCCACTCCGACTGCCATAACAATGAACGACAGCCTGGATTTGATGGAGAGAAAACCCAGCACTCTGGATCCTCGGATGTAACGGATTGTGATTAAAGAGACGATTCCCATGATGACCTAATCTTTTTGACAGCTTTCTTCTAAAGATGGATACTGTCAAAAAAGAACCTTATGCCTGAGACACCAAACTATTATTCTGTCAAAGTAAACCTACGAGACGAAGCGAATATGGTCTACACCATGATTGCGGCAGTCATAGACCCGGTGGAAACCAAATCGGTGAAGTATGAGGGAGTTTCATGTACAAGTCCGCTATCCCTTTTGCCCATTCGTTCCACTTTCCAGGACTTTTACAACCGGATGCAGAGGGTAATCTACAAAGGGGAACAGCAAAAAAACATTACCAAGTCTTTGCAGGAGCTGATCAAAACCAAATTTGGGTCTGAAAGTTTCTTGGAAGAAATCCTTCACTATATGGATCACAACCTAACAGACCGATTGGACTTTGTTTTTAGCGAAATGCACAAAAGAACGGCTGGAAACTCGGAACCCAAAGTAGAAATCCATTTTGAACTCATTGATCCAAACGATCTTTCGAAAACAACAGTCGATGAAGAGGAAATTGCAAAGAAGGAAGCACCTCCACCAACTCCAGTTCCACAAACATCTGGATTTTTAGTCCCTGCGGACAAACAAATTGTTCAATTCAAATTTCAACTTTCCCCGGTCAATGGAGTTCCGCTCGTAGAACTAAAAACAGGCGATAATGTTTACATTCGTTTGGTTCCGGGAGATGTTATCACTGACTCCATTATTAACTCATTGGAGCTTAAGGAAGAATCTGGAGCTATCAAACAAATCCCTGCCAAAATCGTTAATATCTCAAATAACAAAAATTTTTCGGAAGTCGTTATCAAAATTAATGAACAAGTATACGGTAAAATCATTGAGGAAGAAAACTCAGTAAAAATCAAAACAACTGATGCACAACACGGTGCCGCCAATATCATGAGTTCTGTAGCTTCTCCTACGGCAACAGTTTCAAAAGCAAAACAAAATCCTACACTTTCTGCTGATGAAAGTTTTCACTTATGGCCTTACATCATTATGTTAGTAGTCCTAGCCATTGGTATGATGACTATTTTTGTGATTTTATAATATCTCTATGGAAAAATTTAAAAAACAACTTCCAATCCTTACCCCTCTATTCATTGCCATAGTCATCATTCATTCTCTGTTTGTTGATTATTCAGTTCAATTTCCTGATTACATCACAACGGAAAATTCAGAATCAGCGATGGAATCGATGAAACCCAAAGTTATCGCTGAAAATGGCGTTTTGAATCGAATTTCTTACTTAGAATCTTTTTTGGTAGAGTTAGAATCCAGAGAACTTCCCGTTGATACGGAACAAGAAGAAACGAAAGACAATATCAAACGAGTTTTAGTGGGCCAAAAACTACTTCTAGGACTTTCTTTATTTTATTTATTGTTAACTTTTTCGACATCAGTCTCTTATGTTTTCCGCGTTTGGTTTCATAAGTCTTTAGCAAATGTTTTTTACCCAGTTTCTCTTGTTGTACTGTTACCTAAGATATTTTACCAACTCAATCTAATGGTACAAAAAGAAATTCCATCATATTTCTATTTTACCTTTTTAGTTTTTACTTATGTGGCAAGTGCGATAGCATACCGTTCGATTTTAAAAAACAAAGAATTGGCAGAAGGATTTCAATCCCTACAGTTTTCTTCCTCATTAGAAGAAGAAGGTAGATCTCCAGGTAACACAAAAACAGGATCTATTTTTTCTCCCATCTTTCATGTGATCATTATCATCATTATTGGAATTTTAATTGGGAACTTAATTTACATTCCACTCTTTCTACTACAAAAACACTATGTCAGTGAATTCAGTTACTTTATCTTCTTTTTACTGGGACTATTGTCTTTGTTCTATATCTTCAATTACAAAAAAGTGGGTGGGGAACCAAATCTCAACAATTGGAAAAACTTAGCTGTTAGTTTTGCTTATTTACAATTTAGATTTTTAAGAAATAGTTTCTGGGCAGTGTTTAGTACAATTTTAATTGTACTTTTTGTAACATTTTTATTTAGTCTCTTGCTCTTTAATATCGACCTTATCCAAAACAATTTGGGATTATTCGGCAAAGCTACCGAATTCTAATTCCTTCAACGGGTATCAGGAGTGCCTAATGGCACTCTGGTTCTTTTCCTTTACGCAACAAACACCATAATTCTCCACTTGGATAATAAGTAGAACGCGATAATAGTTCTCCCTCATTGGAATACAATTCTGAAGCTTCTTTTGTTCCTGTAGGATAATAATACAACCATTCCCCTACTTTTTTATCGTTCTCATAACTTCCTTTTTCTTCCACTTTTGTATCTGGGTAATAACGCACCCAGTCTCCCGTGCGAAAACCACCATCAAAAAAACCTTTTTCGTTCAAACGACCACTGCGGAAGTAACGATGATAAGATCCTGTTTCATTCCCAAGTTCAGAAGTTTGGATCCAGAGTTGTTTTTTTCTGTTTCCCGGTTTGTAATTTTGTTCAATATAAGGTTTCCCATCAGAAAAATAAAACTTCCAAAGCCCATCTCTCTCCCCATTGATAAACTTACCTTCCATGATTGTAGTCCCTGTCAGATAATTGAGTTTCCTTCCATATCCATCAGGTTGGGCCAAACCATTCACCGGAACCTCTGCTACGAGATTCCCATTTTCATACCATTCCCGGTATAAACCTTCGCCGGTCCATTGGTAGTGGTTGGTTTTCTTTTCAAACCCAGCCTCTTTAGGAACTGAACTTGGTCTTTCGGCCGTAGCCTTACAAGGGCCAAAACCTATACCAACTAACAATATAAAAGTTAATAAGGATATAAAAATCCAAATTGAATTGTCTTTAATGGGTGTGGATGTGGATGTCATTTTCATTTTTGAACTTAATAAGGATTTCTTTGGAGATAAGGATTCGGTTAAGTCGTTTAGACCTTATTGGTGTGAGGTAACGTAAACACATAAGAATGGTTCCTTCAGGTTCTAAGGAAGTATACACAATGGGAGTGGTTTTGCCAAGTCTCACTAGATAGTTTTTTGACATCTCACGAATTTTTGATTCCACGAGCTCAGGTGCTAATACCAATTCTTCATGTAGGATTTGGGCACAAATTTTTTCTGCTTTTTCCCAATTGGAACTAATATCTAAATAAACTTTAAATTCATCCCAAACAAAATCCATCGTTTCTGAAACGATGAAAAAACGGTGTAGAACAATATTATAATTGGGAAAATGAATGAGTCTGTTCGTGGATTGTTCGAACCTTGGGTCAGATGCAATTTCGAGTAATGTGAATTTAAAAAAACCAATATTGACAACATCACCTTTGATGTTATCAAGTTCGATCCGGTCTCCTACTTTAAATCCATTGGCTCCCATAATCATAAACCAACCGACCATATTCAACCAAACTTCTTTGAGTGAAATGACAATCCCGGCACCCGCAAGACCAAGGACAGTTGGCAGTAATGACAAACTAGAAAAAATAATCGGTAGGTAAGCAATGCCGAAAACCAAAAGGAAACCCATACGAGCCACTTTCCGGCGATTGTACTCATGGACGGCATCAGGAGCTGGTTTGATTCTTTCGACAAGAATCATAGTAATTTTATAAGAGAAAACAGCAAACACAACCATGTATCCAAATAGGATCATAGTTTCCGCAAAATCACGATTCGACCGTATTAGCAACGTTAGTGGATTTAAATCCAAATAGAATTCTTTAAAACTACCTCCACCCATTCTAGAACTTTCCTCTTTGACGTTTTAGAATTTCAAGAATTGTTTTTCTTTCAATAGAAACACCAAACTTCGGTTTTCCAAAATCTTCTAATAAAACAAACTTCAAGGAAGAACCTTCCTTTTTTTTATCATGTTCCATATGTCCCAGAACCAAGTCAGGCTTTTCCTCTAACACGGTTGGTAATTCTAATTGTTTCATTAGTGTGATTGCTTTTTGAAAATTAGAATCAGAAAACCCAGCAAGTTCACGTGATAACATTAAGGCTGTAACAAGGCCAACAGCCACAGCTTCACCATGTGAATATTTTTTATACTGAGTTAAGGATTCGATGGCATGGCCTGTGGTATGACCTAAGTTCAATACCGCACGTAACCCGGATTCTTTTTCATCTTGTGAAACAATCCCTGATTTCACTCGTACTGACTCCTCAATCGCATAACGAAGAGTTGGTGAATCGGCATAAAAATCAGATCGTTTTGACTTGGAAATTTTATCTAAAAAGCTGCCCCCATCAAGAAATGCGTGTTTTGTGATTTCAGCAAGACCACAACTCCATTCCTTTTCTGGTAAAGTGGAAAGAGTAAATAGAGGTGCAAATACAAACTCTGGTTGGTAAAAAGCACCTACCATATTTTTTCCAGAATCTACATTGACTGCAACCTTTCCGCCAACAGATGAATCAACACAAGCTAAGAGAGTTGTAGGAACTTGTACAAACCGTATTCCCCTTTGATAGGTGGCGGCAATGAAGCCGGCAAAGTCTCCAACAACACCTCCACCAAAAGCGATGACCACAGCCTTTCTGTCTGCATCCGTTTCAATGAGTTGGTTGTAGACTTTTTTCACTCGATCGATGTGTTTGTTCTTTTCACCAGGTTTTAAATAAATAAAAGAAAAAGGAACTTTTAGGGTTTTTAGTTCTTTGGTTATGTATTTTTCGTAGATCCCAGCAATTTCACGGCTCGTAAGGACATAGACTTTAGAGACTTTTGGAAGTGCATTTAGTTTTTCAGCCAGGCCTTGGAAGTCTTCGTGTAATTCAATCGGGTAACGAAAACCCTGTCCTATAATTTCACGTTCCGACAACTTCATGGTTCATTCACCCATGGGCTGGAAATATATCTAGGTTTATTTGTACTTTTAGCCCGGAAGTAATGTTTTATATCCGGACGAATGTCCATAGATAAAATTTCTTTAGTTGTAAAATATCCAAATCCAGAAATGGCCTTTTCTTTGGGATTGAGAACTGGTAACAAAGCTTTTACCTTAGTTAAAAAAACAATTTGGATGAGATGGCGTTTTTTATGTGGATCAATGGATTCATTTAAAAATAAAAATTCTACTTGGCTTACTTCCAGAGACAACTCTTCTTTTAGTTCTCGTTTGAGGGCCTCTTCTCCCGACTCCCCAAATTCAATTCCACCGCCAGGAAGTAACCAATACCCCGATTGTTTTTTTTGCTGTTGTACAAGCAAAATTTTACCTTTAGGATCTTGGATGAGGGCTGCCACACGAACCCGCATCGATTTGGATTTTAATAAAAATTCAATCATAGTATTTTTAGAAAACGGAGAGCGGCCTTTGCTGCCATCTGTTCTGCCCGACGTTTGTTTTTTCCTTCCCCATTGGTTTGGAAATGACTTTCGCAAAGAACAGAAACTAGAAACTCTTTGTCGTGGTCAGGACCCTCTTCTTTCATCACAGAATATTCAGGTAATTTTTTCCATTTCTTTTGGCAAAATTCCTGCAAAATGGTTTTGTAATCTTTTGTCTCTTCTGCATCATCAACTCCCTTTTCCATCACCTGAAAATGAGGTGTGAGGAATTTACGGCAAATCTCAAGGCCTTGGTCCAGGTAAAGAGCACCAAGGAAGGCTTCAAAGCTATCTGCTTGGAGATTGGTATTAGATTCCCCTTTTTCTCTCTCCCCTCGACCTAGAAGTAAAAATTCAGGAAATCGATACGCTCTTGCTAACTTCGCAATGGCAGGAGCAGAAACCATTTTACTTTTTAATTTGGCTAATTTTCCTTCTTTTCCTTTGGGAAGGGACTGGTATAAAAACTCGGCAGCAAGGATACCAAGAACCGAGTCTCCTAAAAACTCCAAACGTTCATTATCAGATAGATAACGATCCGAGTCTTCATTTGCAAATGACCTATGAACAAACGCTAGGTGGAGAAGCGAAATATCCTTAAACTGGGTTTTTGTAAGAGATTGAAGTTCTTTGAGAGAGGAAATTCTTTCGGGGGGAAGTTTGATACGAATCGAGTTCGGCAAGGTACAAAGATCCGGGTTCCTCTATGAAAGGAACCCGGTTTTTGGATTGGGAATTACCCCTTAAGTTTATCGATGAATTTAATTACATCGCCTACGGTTTGGATTTTTTCTGCGTCTTCGTCAGAAATTTCCACACCAAACTCTTCTTCAAGAGCCATAACTAACTCAACTGTATCAAGAGAGTCAGCACCAAGATCATTGATGAAGTGAGCCTCAGGTGTTACTTCTGACTCATCAACGCCAAGTTGTTCTACGATGATTGACTTAATTTTATCGAAATCTGCCATTTTATATCCTCCAGGCCACTGTGAACAGTGGGGCAAGTGTTAAATCGTTTTCCACTAGGTATATATGTACGCCTAGCGTTTTTTTAAAATGAAATTGTCGGAATTTTTGGCAAGTCTAAATAGATTATTTTCCTCTTGAAACCTTTGACATCGTTCTAACATCACCTAACATAAATTAAATCTTACGATTTAGAATCATTTTGCTCGGAAAATGACGAGAAATGAACGATCCCACATCCAATTCCAAAATCCTGGACGGTTTTCCAGTCGATTGCTCCATTTTAACAGATTTACTTTCCGCTATAGCGGATTACTCTTCCCCTTAAGAGCCCTTCTTACGAAATCGAGCTTAAGAATAAAACTAAGGAGAACTCCATGATTCAAAAATGGATCCGATCTATCACAACTTTCCTCCTACTTTCCTTCTCGGTATCTTGTGCAGAAAAGAAAGAAGACAGCAACACACTACTAGCAGGCCTACTTCTTTTTGCCGCGAACCAAATTAAGGTAAATACTGTTTCAGAGCTTACGAATGAATCCGCTGCAGATTACAATGAAAACAAGTGGGGTCTGATTACAGGTACTACACTGAACTCTTGGGTCAGCAATTGGCAGGCAAACAAACCACCTGGAATTACAGGGAACTTGATTATCTTACAAACAGATGCGGCAAACCGCGTCGCCGGAGATGGTCATAACGCTTATGTAAAATCAGAACCAAATTCGGGAGTGTATGTTTATCTTTTGAATGATTATACAACTCCAGACCTTCCCTCAGGTGGATTTCGATTCAACCAAACTCGAGATGCAGGTCTTTTCACAAATTCAATTCGTTATCAAGCCAATGGCACTTTCATCGACGATTGGTTGAATACCTATAATATTGATCCAACAAAAGATTTGATTGTTTTTGCTGCCGGAACAGGAAACGGAACAACCGTTGCCTCTGATCCTGCGGCAGCAACTGCCACTGCTGCTGGTGCCATTCAAGATATCACAAGAGGATTTTATTGGTTACGTTATTGGGGTGTTGATATCAAACATTTGGCCATTTTAAATGGAAACCTTCGATATAATATCACGAATAATTTGATACAATCTGCTCAAACAAGTACGACAAAATCCACTCTACCAACAACCAAAACTTCCTTTAGCATTCGCCAAATCCGTGTGGATAATACAGCAATTACACTTGGGTTAGAAGATATTTACGAAATTGCTAAGAACAATTTGGCAACAACTAGTGTTTTTGGAATTACTAGTTCTCAATTTTTAATTGATGCAAGACCAACTGCACAATTTGGAGCATCAGGTTCAAGGACTGCCGGAGTGAATGGAAATGTAACTCAGTACATCACAACTGGTTGGGATTCAGCTGGTGCTCCTGTAGTATGGGCTGCATCTGGTGATGCCAACTCAGCAAATACAGCAGGGAAAACATATGTTCCTTTTGAAGGAAATATTAAAGGTGCTATTTCTTTCCCTTGGCTTGCATTGTTCGAAGGAATTCCTGATTCAGGGAGTACGGCGGGAGTTACGGCAACTGCATTTGCCAATGGATACCGATACAAATCCAAAGCTGCACTCGCTGCAATCTTTACGAACAAAGGTTATTCTGCAGGGAAAACAGTCATTAGTCAATGTAGAACAAATTTCGAAGCACAGGTCAACGGATTTGCTGCTCTCAATGTTTTAGGTTACCCAACTGCATTTTATGACGGTTCTCTAGTAGAGTGGACCGCTCTCATAGCAGCACATACAGACTCAAGTATCAATCAAATACCTGCAGACTACAAATGGAGAACTGATTTAGCAACAGTGAGTGTGTTTGATTACAATCCACAAATTAATAATACGGGAAATGTTGGTAGTGCTCTCAACCGAGTGAAACCAGCACCAGTCAATCTTACGGCAACAACAACAAAAAAATTCATCCAAGAAGATAAGGCTTATAAGTACTAATCTCTTTCCCAGTTTACACTTCGTCTCCTGGCATCTGCCGGGAGACATTCTTTTTGAAATTCCCTTTGCAAAAATGTTTTTGCTTTAGTTCTATGTCTATATGGCAAGGAATGAAAAAGAAGAGACCATCCACATTGGATTCAAAGAAGCATTTGCACTAATCTTACCCTACTTTCGCAAAAAAATTTGGGAACAAACGAAATCAGTTGTTTGGGTTGTTTCCTATTTAATATTATTTCAACTCATTGTACTCAGAATCCCAATCAAAGAAGCAGGAATCATTTCTTTAGGAATTTTTGCAGTCATTCTCGGATTAACTTTTTTTATGGAAGGTTTGTATTTAGGCATCATGCCACTGGGTGAAACCATTGGTTTAAGACTTCCACAAAAAGTAAATTTGTTAACCATTATGGTTTTCTGTTTGTTCGTAGGAATTGTAGCAACACTGGCAGAACCTGCAATCTCCGTATTAAAACAAAGTGGATCGGCAGTGAATCCTTGGGATGCACCCTTATTATTTCATTTACTCAACGAAGGTGCTGATGTTCTTTTTCTTAGCATAGCAATTGGTGTTGGATTTTCGATTGTTTTTGGGATCATTCGCATCATCTACGGGATTTCTCTTTCAAAGTTTTTGATACCAAGTTTGATTGTTTTAATTTTAATCACCTTGTATTCCTTTGGTGATGAAAATCTAAAACTAATTTCCGGGCTTGCTTGGGATTCAGGAGTGGTTGCTACAGGTTCCCTCACAGTCCCTCTCATCGTTGCTTTGGGACTCGGGGTATCAAAAGCATCACGCACTAGCGATACAACGACAGGTTTCGGTGTAGTGACACTAGCTTCTCTTTTTCCTATCTTAAGTGTATTTGTTGTTGGCCTTTACTTTGCACCCCAATTACCCCAACCGATGCCTAAAGAAAAATTTTTTGGAAATGGAATCACTATAGAACAATCCAAACTTTTATTTGGAGAAAAAAATCCGGAAACTCTATTTGGAACCTTTGAAAAGGAACAAAACTCTCAGTTATCAATTCACAACAAACTCGTAAAAATCATCGAAGGTATTTTGGAAAGTTTTTCAGACTCCCTTCAAGCCATCATTCCTCTTGCGGGCTGTTTGGTTCTTTTTTTATATATTATTTTGAGGGAAAGTTTACCATTCACCGATGAATTGTATCTCGGAATTTTATTTGTTTTTTTAGGACTGGCTATTTTTAATTTTGGAATCTTTTTTGGACTTAGCAAACTCGGAAGCCAGGTAGGAAACAAACTCCCTTCATCCTTTCGCTCCATTGAACTGACTGATTCAACAAAAGAGATCAGAAACTTTGATCCTAAAATTGTGATCACAGCAACCGATGAACAAGGAAAAACAGAAAATTTCTTTTACTTGAAAGACAAAAAGTCTTTTTCTCAAATTCCCTTCCGGGACAAAAACTACGATTCCCATTCAGAAATTTATAGTTATATTCCCATTCATGGCCCACTTTTCGGCAAAGAAGACAATCTATTGGGATATTTTGTTGCCCTACTTTTTGCATTTGTATTAGGATATAGTGCCACACTCGCCGAACCCGCATTAAGTGCTCTTGCGACCAGCGTAGAAGAGGTAACTGTAGGAACTGTCAAAAAGATGGTTCTCATCCAAGCAGTGGGAATTGGAGTTGGACTTGGTACTTTACTTGGAATCTTAAAGATCTTTGTGGGGATTCCTCTTTTGTACATCCTTCTCCCATCTTATGTTTTTCTTGTTTTTTTAACCTTACTCAGTAAACCCGAGTTCATTGATATTGCGTGGGACAGTGCAGGTGTAACAACAGGACCCATTACAGTTCCCCTAATCATTGTTCTGGGACTTGGAATTGGAAACCAATTGAATATCGTAGATGGATTTGGAATCCTCTCCTCCGCCGCCATTTTTCCAGTGCTCACAGTACTCATCATGGGATTATGGATGGAAAGATCCCGAAGACAATCCTTATCAAACATTGAGGCAGAAGAAAAATGAACCATTCCTCAGCTATTAGAATTACAGTCGTTGTTCATAAAGATCTCTCAGATGAAGTACAGAAAGTTCTAAATCATTTAGGAGTCCCCTATTTTTCTCACGAACTAGGAAGATATCCCATTCTCAAAAGAAACCATATTTTTCTTTTGAACCTTTATTCCAGTACGCAGTTGTACAATTTACCAGTTGTAATCTTCCAAATACTTACGGATAAAAAAACAGAAGATTTTCTGTTCAACCAGATTATAGAAGCGGCAGACCTAACCGTTCCTGGCCACGGATCCATTTATACAGAAGATATATCCGTATTTTGCCCGATGGCAGAAAATTTAATCTACCGAAATCCGATCAAAACAAAACCTCTAGGTTTTACAGGACTTACTGGTATCTTTTGTATCATCCAAAGAGGTGCTGCGGACACCATGTCCCATTACATTCTAGAAAATGGAGTGGCTGTTCCTACCATCACTTACGGAGTGGGGAGAGGCCTTAGAGATCGCCTTGGACTTTTACGAATTACCATTCCCAAAGAAAAGGAAATAGTTAAATTAATTGTCCACTCTTCTGACGCAGAACATGCATTAGACTTTATCATTGAAGCCGGTAAACTCGATTTACCAGGTAAGGGTTTTATCTTCGAGTATCCAATCAAAAGAGGACTTATCAATACAAAGATCAGTTTGGATGGACCGAAACAAGCTGCGAGTATGGAACAAGTCATTTCAGCATTGGATCATTTGTATGGAAATATTGATTGGAGAAGGCAATTTACAAACTTCCGAAAGGGTGCAAGAAAACGAAGTTACTTCGAAGGGGTAAACATCCATTTGAATGCCAAAGAAGGTTTTGTGGAAAAAGTGCTCATGAAACTTTCGAAACTTGGAATTTCAGGGGCCACAATCTCCCAAGACCGTCTCGTCAACCTGGGTGCGGAAAATAGTATCTTTAACCCCGCACGCGATTCAGCAAATTTGTTAATTCCTAAAAAGATGTTGAATGAAGTGATTTTGGAATTAGAAAATCTGGAATTTTTTAAAGAGGAAACGGAAGGAATTGCCTACACAATGGAAATTCCAAGAGCCTTCTCTTATCAATCGAAACTGAATCAGAAAAAATAAAAAATCCCCTCGTCATCCGAAGGCATTCGGCGATGAGGGGATACACATAACGATTCGATTTTATCCTAACCGCTTGTAGTAACCGTCATTAGAGTTTAAATGACGGTTACTTCGTTTCTAAATCTTAATGACCGCCACCTGGTAGAAAACCACCACCATTGATATCAAGGATATGTCCTGTGATAAAAGAAGAAGCATCAGACGCAAGGAATGCGATTCCGTTTGCGATGTCTTCTGGAAGACCAGCACGTTTTAATGGAATTGCTTGCACCATACCGTGTCTGATGTTTTCAGGGATTGCTTCTGTCATTTCAGTTGCGATAAAACCTGGAGCGATTGCGTTACAACGAACCTTTCTAGAAGCCATCTCAAGAGCTACAGCTTTTGTAAAACCAATCACACCTGCTTTAGAAGCAGAGTAGTTTGTTTGTCCAATGTTTCCGTTTTCACCAGAGATTGAAGAAAGGTTGATGATAGATCCACCATTTTCTTGTTTCATCATCACTTTGATGGCTGCTTGTGTACAAAGATAAGTTCCAGTAAGGTTTACTGCGATGACAGAATCCCACTGCTCTTTTTTCATTCTCATAAGAAGGGTGTCGCGAGTGATCCCTGCGTTATTCACTAGGATGTCTACAGTTCCAAATTCTTTTTTTGCTGAATCAATTAGTTTTTGAGCATCTTCTTCTACAGAAACGTTTGCTACTACTGCGATTGCTTTGTAACCTTTGGATTTTAATTCTTCAGCTGTTGCATTCGTTGCTTCTGGGTTCATATCCGCTACAACGATGTTAGCTCCAAGAGAAGCTAGTTTCAAACAAGTTGCTTTTCCAATTCCTCTTGCTCCACCTGTTACGATGGCTGTTTTTCCTGATAAACTAATCATTTGGTTTTTTCCTCTTTTTTCTAATTCCTAAAAACATTTTCTAAACTAAATCAATTTAAATGAATCCTTATCTGATCTATGTAGAATCACCCAGTATTGTTTTGTATTCACCGAGCCTCGTTCGAATCCGATCGTTGATTCCATGTTTGGCGCACTCAGCAATGACCCGTACAGCATTTTTTACTGCCAATGCATTGGAAGACCCATGCCCAATCATACAAATCCCTTCTACACCGAGTAGAAGAGCGCCACCGTATTCCGCATAGTCTAAACGTTTTTTCACGGCGTTAAATGTTGATTTTAAAAGTAAGGCTCCCGTTTGCGCAAGGCTAGATTGTCTGATGGAATTTTTTAAAACATTGAATATAGATTTTGCAAGACCTTCTGTTGCTTTAAGAACGATGTTCCCAATGAATCCATCACAAACAACAACATCCACTTCACGACCACCACCATAAAGATCGCGACCTTCTACGTTTCCGACAAAATTAAAAGGGATTTTTTTTAATAGATCAAAGGTTTTGACAGAAACAGTATTTCCCTTTTTGTCTTCTTCTCCATTAGAAAGGATTCCCACCTTGGGATTTTGAATTCCAAAAAGTTCACGAGAATAAATTTCACCCATCACTGCGAACTGTGCTAAATACTCTGGTTTACAATCTACATTGGCACCAGCATCTAACAAAAGCACAGGTGGTCCTTCTTCTCTAGGAATATGTGCGGCAATAGGTGGCCGCAGAACGCCAGGTAGGCGACCTAGGTGTAACAATGCGGCAGCCATAGTTGCACCAGTGTTTCCCGGAGAAAACACACCGATACATTCTTTATCTGCCACTAAACGAACTGCTTTGACTACGGAAGAATCCTCCATAGCGCGGACTGCTATCGAAGGAGAATCATTCATACCGATGATTTCAGTAGAATGAATGACACGGACTTTCTCTGTGTCATAATCAAATTTTAACAGGATATCAAGTAACTCTTGTTCGTCGCCAACAAGATACACAGACAGTCCGAATTCTCGAACTGCCAGTACCGCGCCCTCGACGATACCTTCAGGGCCGTAATCTCCGCTCATCGCGTCCACGGCGACCCACATAATGGTTAGTTATCTTCGGTCGTTTTTTTAACTTTTTGAGCGACTACGAGTTTTCCCTTATAAAAACCGCAATAAGGGCAAACACGGTGGGACAGAACAAATGATCCACAATTGGAACACGGGTTTAAGTTAGGTTTGCCAATCGCGTGATGGGCTCTTTTTGTTCTAACTTTCGATTTTGATTTACGTCTCTTTGGGACTGCCATGGCTATCCTCTATGGAATTATAACTGGTTTTTACTATGTTTTGGAAAACGAATGTGAAAACAATATTTTAATTTTCTAGGCTCTCGATAAGAGACCGTAATTCGGTGTGTTTGTGATAAAAAGAGGAGCGATTGCATACCAAACGGGCTGTACTGTATAAAATCGACTCAAATTCCTTCAGACCATTGGCTTTTAAGGTCCCACCAGTAGAAACTAAGTCCACAATACAGTCGGAAAGACCAACGATGGGGGCGAGTTCAATGGAACCGTAAAGTTTGATGATTTCACAAGAGATCCCTTTGGAAAAAAAATATTCGCGAGTTAGATTCGGATATTTGGTCGCTACTCGCACTTTGGAACGTTTGGCAAACAAATCAAAGTCAGGAAAGGAGGCAAGAGAGAGCCTGCAAGCTCCTAGTTTCAAATCGACAGGGGCAATCAGATCGAATCCCCCTTCTCTTAGGATATCCCAACCCACTATGCCGGCGTCGGCTGCAGCTTCTTCCACATAAGTGCAAACATCTTGGGATCTGACAAATAAAAGGCGGAGGCGTTTGTCTTCAGAGACAAAGGTGAGTTCCTTCGAACCCTCGGATGGCAAAGTTTTTAGCCATCCTTTGGATTGCAAAAGAATTGCAGTTTCTTCGGCAAGCCTACCTTTCGGAAGAGCCAAAGTTAACATAGGTTAGTTTTTCCCGAGTTTGAGGAGTAAATAACTAGAGAGGAGTTTCACATCTTCTTGTGATTCAGCCCCATCTAATTTGACTGCTTTTTCAAGATACTGTTTTGCTGACGGTTTGTCACCGGTAAGGTAAGACAATCGACCTGCTTGGTAATAAGACCAAGCCTTAAAACCATTTAGTTCTCTTGCAGGTTCGATGACCGTAGCAGCAATTTTATAATTTTCTAAAGACTTTGTATTGTTTTTTTCACGTTCACGGTAGTTACCAGCAACGTAAAAATAAAGAGCTTTGATTTCTTTAGGAGTATCAATTTTTTTAGCAGCATCTTCTAGAAAGCCGGCAGCTTTTCCAAACTCACCTTTTTCTGCATAAAGTTTAGATAGATCTTTCCAAACTCGAAGTTCCATTTTACCGGTGCTTTGGTTTTGTAAAAAAACTTCTAAACTTTGGATCTGAGCCTCAAGTCCCACTTTTGATTTTTGGTGTGTGAGTTTTAAATCCTCAAGTGTTACCGTCTCTTTTTCAAAGAGGTAAGCTCGGTATTCGAAAAATCCAATGATGACAGCTAACACAACAATGGCGGAAGCAAGACCAATAAATACTGCCTTACGATTGCGTGATAAAAAATGTGTGAACTTTAAAAAAGCGAGTTCTGCTTTGGAACCTTCAAAATCAGCGAACTCATCCTTTTGGATGAGTTCAGCTTGTTTTTTCTGTTCGATTTGGTTTTTTTTATGAAACTTATCCATGGACCTATCGGTTTTGGTTTAAATTCATAAAAGAACCGATGGATTCACGAGAAGGTTGGTTATCTTCCTTCATGTATTTCGCCATCTCTTCACGTTCTACTGCTTTATCAAAGTCCTTGATAGAGAGAGAAATTTTCTTATTGTTAGGTTCGATTTTGACAACTACTGTGCGAACGGAATCGCCCACTTTGTAAAGATCTTCTAACTTAATGTTGCGACCATCTGGAATTTCAGAGATGTGAACTAGACCTTCGTAACCTGGTTCTACTTCTACGAAAACACCAAAACTAACAATCGACTTCACACGACCTTCAACAAGAGTACCCGGTGGGTATTTTTTGCGAAGAGCTTCGTATGGATGTTCTGAAAGTTGTTTCAGTCCACAGCTGATTCGTTGTGCATCTAAGTTCACATCAAGGATTTTGTATTGAACCGATTGGCCTTTTTTGAGGAGGTTCAGTGGGTTCTTTTCTTTTTCATCCCAAGTGATGTCAGAGATATGAATGAGTCCTTCGATTCCACTTTCTACTTCAACGAAAGCACCGTATTTTGTGATTCCAGTGATTTTACCTTCGAGTACGTTTCCGGCACGAACATTAGCAGAAAGAGCTTCCCATGGGTTAGGAAGTAATTGTTTGAGTCCAAGAGACAAACGTCTTGCTTCGAAATCAATATCCAAAATTTCAGAATCTACTTCTTGGCCTTTTTTCAAAACATCTTTTGGATGTGGTGGTTTTTTTGCCCAAGAAAGTTCGGTTGTATGAATGAGTCCTTCCAATCCTTCTTTGAGTTCTACGAAAGAACCGAAGTTAGTAAGAGAGGTTACGATTCCGCGAACCACCATTCCTTTTTCGAGTTCTTTTTTCGCCCAAATCCAAGGATCTTCATAGAGTTGTTTGATTCCAAGAGAAAGTTTGTTGTTCTCTTTATCAACTTCCAAAACAACCACTTCTACTTCGGCACCGATATTGAAATATTGTTTGAAAGGAGCAAATTTTTTGTAAGAAATATCGTTTTGACGAAGAAGTCCCACTACATCGTAAACAGAAAGGAAAACACCAAAGTTTGCAATTTTTACAACTTTACCGTTTACCTTGTCTCCGACTTTTACTTTGCCGAGGAGTTCTTCCCACTTCTCGCCGTTGATTTCGTCGAGGAGGGTTTTACGAGAGACCACACCAGTTCTCGTTTTTTCGTTAAGTTCGATGATTTTGAATGAAAATTCTTTTCCACCTTCAGTGGATTCTTTAAAACGAACTCCTACATGAGAAGCAGGTAGGAACAATTGAATTCCTTCGCTTTCTACTAGGTATCCCTTGTTTTTAACTTCACCGGCAATTTTACCAGAGAGTGGATATCCGTTTTGGCTTGCGTCTTTAATGGTTTCCCAACCAACTCTTTGGTCCGCTTCTTTTTTGGAGAGGACACAATATCCGTCGACCCGCTTCTTAATGATCGCACTGACTTTTTCACCGCGTTTTGGCGTTTCAGAAAAGTCTTCACGTGAGACACGAGCTTCCAATTTTTCTCCAATATCAAGGAAAACAGTGTCACCAATGACATCGACTACAGTCCCTTCAATGAGGGTACCTTTTCCTGCGGAGTTTTCTTGTTCTTGTGCTTGTGACTGCGATTCCCACTTCTCTAATAGTTCGCCGAAGGAAGTGGTCTCATTTTTGGGGGAGGATGGGTTGGTTGAATTCAATGGTTACCGGGATACAAAACCTAGATTTGCCCAGAGGATGAAACCTTGGACAGGATAGTATTTAGGACAGTTTCCGTGTCGAGGGTGCTCGTGTCAATCAGGATTGCGTCGGAAGCCTGTTTCAGGGGAGCCACAGTACGACTGGTGTCACTTTCGTCCCTAGCCACAATCTCGTCTTGGATGTGTTTTAGGTCGGCTTTAAAGCCTTTTGCAACTAATTCATCGTATCGGCGTTTGGCCCTCACTTCCACAGAGGCAGTCAGAAAAAATTTAAATTTGGATTTAGGAAAGACTTCTGTCCCAATATCGCGACCATCCATTACCAGTTTATGGGTTTTCGCAAATTCACGGATGTGGTGGTTGAGAATTTCGCGAAAAGCACGTCTTGGAGCAATGTAACGGATTTTTTTGGTGATCTCTGGATCGCGGATTTCATGACTTATGTCTCGTTCTCCCAGGAAGATTAAATTTTCACCGGTAGCCGAGAGTTCACAGTGTACGGGAATTTTTGCGACAGAAAATCCGAACTCCGCTTCGTCTTTTTCTAGAAGGGTGGCATCAGCCAATTTTTCAGTATAAAATGGAAACTTGGATTCATCTTCTTTAGTTTCCAAAAACCTCTCCCATATAGCAAGAGTTAGTCCCCGATAGAATGCCCCTGAATCTAAATAAAGATACCCGATTTTATGGGCAATCATTCGTGCAAGCGTACTTTTCCCAGAGCCAGCAGGCCCGTCTATGGCAATGACATTTTCGATATTCAGAGTACTCATAAGATTATAATCTAAAGCTAAAACCTGTTTTGATTTCGTCCAGACGAATTCTTATACAGGATAGAAGACTAACTGATGGTAAACGATTTTACCTTGACATGAATTTTTTCCCATTATACGAATGATGGAATTCGGCGGGGTGCTAGTGAAACTTAGAAATCGCAATCTGGATCCAGAACGAATTGCCGACTTCGAATGTTTCCGGAGTGGGATCTTAGAACGCATCGTAGAAAATTCACCTTTAAACGAAGTCTTAACCGAAATTGTCCAAGGGATTGAAACTCTCAACCCCACGATGGTTTGCACCATCGTTCTTGTAGAAAATTCAAAAATCAAAATAGGGGCCGCCCCCTCCCTTCCCCAAACTTTTACTAAGGCCATTGAAGGTGTACCCATCGGTCCTGAAGTTGGTTCTTGTGGAACGGCCGCTTATACTGGCAAACGAGTTATTGTTGAAGATATTGCATCAAGTCCATTGTGGAAAAAATACAAAGACATAGCGATCAGTGTTGGTTTATTCTCTTGTTGGTCTGAACCAATTTTTTCCCATAAAAAAGATACCATCGGCGCTTTCGCAATCTATCATCGCGAGATTATTAGTCCCAATGAATTTGATATCTTTATCATTACGGAAACAGCTGACCTTGTTAGTATTGCTATTGAAAAATCAATTGTTTCGGAAAGGCTTACTGAAAGTGAAAGAAGGTTTCGAGATTTTTTCGAAAAGAACTCCTCTGTGATGCTCATCATCGAACCAAACTCCGGTGACATTATCAACGCTAACCAAACAGCCGTTCAGTTCTATGGATACCCACATGATGTTTTAACAAAAATGAAAATTGACGAGATCAATATACTTCCGAGCGAAGAAGTAAAAATGGAAAGAATGCGTGCTCTATCAGAAGAAAGAAGTTACTTTTGTTTTCCCCACAAATTAGCAAGCGGGGTCGTCAAACAGGTAGAAGTTTATTCCACTCCCATTGAAACTAGCAACCGCCACCTACTATTCTCCATCGTTCACGATGTTACAGAAAGAAAAATTGCAGAAGAAAAAGTAAAATCCCTACTTTCCGAAAAGGAGATGATACTAAGAGAAGTTCACCATAGAATCAAAAACAATATGACGATCCTTTATAATTTATTAGATTTACAAGCAGGATCACAGGAAAACTTAGAAATTCGGAACTCACTCAAAGATGCCACAAGTCGCATCAAAACCATGTCCCTTCTGTATGATAAATTGTATTCCGGGAAAGCTTTCCATAAACTACAATTAGATGAATATTTATTACCTCTATCACAAGAAATCATTTCTCTATTTCCCTACCCGGTAAAACTAAATACAGAACTCACAAGCGACCAACTTTCCGCGGAACAACTCCAGGCGATCGGTATCATTACCAATGAACTTCTCACAAATAGTTTAAAGTATGCCCGTGACCCCAAAAAAGAACTAGAAATCCAAATCAAATTTTGGGCAGAAGGAAATGATTTTCACTTAGTGATAGGAGACAATGGAAAAGGTTTTGATTCACAAGTTACTAACCCAGAAACATTAGGATTTGGTCTTACCTTAGTTTCTATGCTTGTAAAACAAATTTCCGGCCAACTCACATTTCACGGAGATGCCGGAGCCGAATTCCATATAGTATTCCCAACTAAAAACGTATCTCGTTAGAAACGGGAAATCCGTATCTAAATCTTTTTTTGGAATTGCCAAGGTAAGCAAATTCCAAACGAATATTTTGAATTTGGTTTGTCTCCACCTTCTTATCTAAATACAAACGCACTTCTTTCTCCATAGTCCGGCGGTAAAAGTAATTTTCCTTAATGTAACTATACATTTTAAGATACAAAACTTGTTCTTCTGTAGATAGTTTTGGGTTTGGTTTTTCTGCGTTTTGGCTTGCAAACTTTAGTTTTCCACTGAGGAAACGAAGGTTGGGTTGTAATAAATAATTAATGGGATTTGACTCATCAATTTGAATTACAAGTGGGAGTTTGACTTGGTTACAATTCCAGTAGAATCGGAGTATTGGTTCTTCCTCACTCACCTCTTTCCAGAAAAACTCCAATTCATTTTTGATACCACAGAATTCAGCGGATTTCTCATCAGAGTTCGAAACACTAACAAATGTTTTTGGGAAAATAGAAAATACAGTTTGATTGTGACTGAACTTAGAATACACCCCATGTGGAACCCAAACTCCGTCTTCGACTTTCTTAACCATCTCTTGTGCTTTTTGTTCTCCATTTCGTTTTTTTAGTTCTGCATAAAGAGATGCAGAAAGAGTATTAATGAACTCTGGAAAAAAACGATCCCCCGCATTGGTCTTTGCCACTGCTTGGAAAATGGTTACATCGGCAATTTCAGTTCCTACAAGTTGCCTATATTGCCAAAGTAAGGAAGGAATGAAAACAAAGTCTTTTTTAAAGTCAGCTTCAATGGAAGCATCATAAGAACCTATCTGTTTGTCCAAACGAAACGAAGAAACGATTAGCTGGCGTTTGACTGCTTCGCAAGTTCTATGTGTGTATAAGTCTGGGTGGTTTAACAAGGAAGCCGCGTAATAATCAGAAATCCCTTCTGCAAGGGAGCGACCTATGGCATTATTTCCCAGATACCTTCCAGTAATCAAATGGGTATATTCATGATAAATTGCATCAGGGCAAGAAGCAGTATCGATAATTCTTTCAAAAGCAAACGTATTTAGGATTGGGAAATCCCATTTTGGAGCAAACCATAATTCACTGTCCCAACTTCCTTTGACTTCTGAAGGAGGAATGGTTAGAGCTGTGTTTTTAAGAGGAACTTTGGAATCAAAATAATTTGTCGGTGAATATGCGTAAGGTGCATCTACTCGAACCACTACCTTGGGATGAAATTCTGTGATTTTTTCTTTGGATCCAGAAGAAAGGGCAATGGTTCTCCATTTGGATTCAATTTTTTTCAATTGGTATCCCAAAGTCAGATACTTTAGATTCCCTTCTACTTGATTGAGCGGGATAGGTAATTCTTCTAATCCAGAATAAATCAAAAAATTTTCTAAAACATAGTGAGTTTCGGACTGAAGTCCCATTTCCTCTAGAGTAATGTTTTTGTGGAGGAAGTGTTTTTGGGTCTCATCCCAATCTAAAACTTGATTTGTTTTTTTTGATTCCGCACTGAGGCCGAAACCTGAAATCAAAGTAAAAACAAAAACCATACTAAAGATTTTTTGTATGTAATTACCTTTGTTGTCTTGTTGATTCTTCATTGATTCAATACTCTATTAATTTTATTTTTAAAAAGAGGTCTTGTTTTTCATCAACTTGATTTATGACAAAAGAACAAGACCGTAAAATTTTTCTGATAAACAGATAGGATTAGAAACCAACCCCTACTGAATCATACATTCCACCACTAACTACGTTACCAAGTCCACCTGTGTGAATGAGGATTCCCACAACGGCAACAACAGTTACAGAAGCTAATACGTTTTCGAAAACTAGGAAGTTTGTTCCATGTAAGTAGTTTCCTGTGGATTGTTTTAGTTGAATGGAAGAAACAATTTTATCCATGTCTTGGTCTAGAGTGCCAGCAAATTCGGCGTTTTTGATCTCTCTGCTGATTCTTGTAAATTCTGCAGGAGTGATATGAGCTTTTAAATACTCATTTGCTTCTTTAGTTGTCAGACCATTTTTTACTAAAACTTTGGCTGCCTCTCTTACAGTCATGGAAGAAGTGGGAGCTGCAAATACACTTTGTGTAACAAACGCTAATACTAATAGAATTGTGATTTTCTTTTTCATCGGATAGTCCTTGGAATCAAATTTGTTCGAAGTGGATTTGTTTTTCCCTCTCAAACTTGAATCCATCCTACTACGAAAAAGAATCCGAATCGTCTGCTTCGATCGGATTGGATTGAAAACTACGACCGGATGGATCGAACTGGATGTTTTTTAAGAATTTTTTCTCTAAATTCCCTGGGAGTAGCTCCTGTTTCCTTTTTAAAGGCCTCGTTGAATGTAGATTTCGACCCAAAACCAACATCATAGGCAATGGCAAGTAGAGACCTTTCCGGTTCTTTTTCGATTTTTTCCTTAGCTTCCTTCACCCGATGAAAATTTGTATATTGATAGAAACTCAGTTTGATCTCAGAATTCAAAAATTCAGAAAGTTGGTGGGAACTAAGATCCATTCTTTCGGCCAATTCACGAAGGCTTAATTTTTCCTCACGATAGATTTTTTCTTTTTCAAATAAATCCTGGAGTTTGTTCCGAACTTCCTTGTGATCTAGTTTGGATATCTGAGAGATTTTGGCTTTCTTTTCATCTTCTACAATTTTTCGAACTTCTAAAAAGAAATCGGGATAACTTTGCCTAATCACATATAAAAAACATAGAAAAAATCCAATGGCAATGCCTGACAATTGGTGTGCTGTTTGGCCACCTGTCACCAGAGTTTTTAACCCATTTAAAGATAAAGCCAAACAAAACCCAACAATAGTAATCCCTATCTTTAGTGTATAATTTTTACGGAAAGTACTCCAGCGGATCTGTTTAGATATCCTCCTAAAAATACGCAACATACACCAAATATAAATCAAAATGGTTGGCAAAACCAAAAACAAAGGTCGCTCTACAAAGGGATTCAATCCCTTGTTTTCACTTTCCCAATAATATGTTTGATTCCAAAAATTCCAGACCATAATCAAAACAAACAAGGTAACTAGTGGAACGATGCGGTAAGACAACCTACGGAAAGAACGAAATTTTCCCTCTAAAACGGTGAGAAAGTATTCATCTAACAATACCCCAAGACAGGCTACAATTGGTAAATCAGTTAGGTATAAAAGATAAAGCCATTTGATTTTTCCTGAAGAAATTAAATAAAAATTAAATAAATGATAACTAGTCCCTAAAAAGATGATCCCTAGTAAAATTTGTTTTCTGTTTTTATGATAACTGAAAAATTCTCCGACTGCATAGAGACAAGCGAGTAACGAGGAAAACAAAAGAAAAAAATTCAAAGATTCATTGTGAATTTGGAAAAAAGAAGACATCATCATACCAGCTGGTTTAGGGATTCAATTTAAAATAGCACTGTTTAGACTAATATTGATTTCTATCCATAAAATGTTACCATTCATTTTCAACTCAAAGTAAATATTTATTTCTAAACGATTTAATATAGTTTAGGGAATTTCGGATAGAATTTATGTCGAAAATTGTTTAGAGGTGACTATGCGAGTGCATATCCCTGTAGAACCTTGCGACCAGGATCCATTTAAAAACCCTAGTGCAAAATAATAACCGATACCAATGATAAATCGTTTGGTATTTTGTTTAAAACGATTTTAGAATCTCAAAAAAACCAGGGAAACTTGTATCCACCCAGCTTGTATCGTCGAACGTAAGTTCTACGTTCGATAGTTTCGATAAAATGGCAAAACTCATAGCGATCCGATGGTCCATATAAGTTTCAATAAAAGAAGATTGAATTTCCCCTACTTCCCCGAACTCATAACCATCTTTCGATTCGTTCACTTTAACACCAAGTTTTTCCAAATTGGAAACCATGGATTGGATTCGATCCGATTCTTTGGCACGTAATTCTTCTGCGTGAGAAATTTGAAAACCACCTTCAGAAAAGAGCCCTGCAATCGTCAGAATAGGAATTTCATCAATGATAGAAGGAATCAAATCTTCGGTAATGACAGACCTTTTTAATTTAGATGGATAAACCAACAGATCACCGATCTCTTCACCACATTCTTGACGTTTGGCGACAACTTCAATCCGACCACCCATATTTTTTAAAACAGTGATGATCCCCACTCGAGAAGGATTGAGGCCAATGTTACGAATCAGGAGAGGTTCTGTTCCACCGGCACAAAGTCCAAAAACAATATAGAAAGCTGCACTGGAAATATCTCCAGGAATGACAAATTTTGCACCTTCAAAATGATACGGTGGTTTTACGGTAAAATGTATGGGGGAATGGTGCTCGATATTCCCACCTAAAAACCGAATCATATTTTCTGTATGGTCACGAGAAACTTCCGATTCTTTATATTCTATCGAAATCTCAGAAGCGAGGGCCGCTAGCACGAGCGCACTTTTGATTTGAGCGGAAGCAATGGGACTTGTATAAGAATAACTCTTTAGTTGTTTTCCACTGACACGAAGAGGAGCCCGGTCATTTCCTTCTGCGGAAACAATGTCTGCACCCATTTCCCTTAGTGGGTTCATAATCCTTGCCATCGGCCGTTTGCAAAGGGAAACATCGCCCGTTAGGGTCGCTGTGAGTCCAGGAAGCCCAGCAAGTAGTCCTGCAGAAAGTCTGATTCCCGTCCCTGCATTTCCAAAATCCAAAACACCCGCAGGAGATTTTAAGTTATTTTTTCCAGGACTGAAAACAGAATAACTACCTTTGCCTATTGGTTCTACCGAAAGCCCTAAACTAACAAAACAATTTAAGGTATGAAGGGGATCTTCGCCTTCTAAAAAACCATGAATTTCCGATTTTCCTTGGGAGAGTGCACTAAAGAGTACCGACCTATGGGAGATGGACTTATCTCCGGGGACATAAATTTCTTTTTTGGCACTTAATTTGATTTGGGGCTTCAACATGTTGTATTTTTCTAAAAAGTATTTTGCAATTTGGTGCTTCTTTAGTAGGTTTTGACGGAAACCAAGGTTTCACAAACGAACAACCAAATGCCTCTAGATACCAGTAAAAATAACCAAAAGATCCCAGTCAATCCAGGTGAAGTCCTTTTCATCGGAGGCAAAGCCTCGACCTCTATGAACATCCTACACGAAGGATCGGTGCGAGTGGAGACCACATTGGGAGATACAAGCATTGTTCTCTATAGTTTAGAAGGGGCAAACCTCACACCGGGTATCTTTGCTCTTTTGGAAGGCACACCTTACCCATATACCATTCGTGCCAAAACTTCTTGTGTCATCTCTACTTATGTGATGAACCAACCCAATGCCAAAAAAACTCTTACTTCAAAAGTTTCTGTGGGTGTGATGGCGGTGCGAACTCTACTCAAAGAAATCGGAGAACTCTACAAACGAGTTCTTTCCATCAAAGGTCTCTCCGCAAAATTCGAACAGACCATGGACAACTTGGGTGCTGTTTATTATATCTTAAACCCATCCATCTTTTCTGATGTAAGTCCAGGTGGGTTGATTACTCGTGATGAAAATATCATTGATCCCGTAATGAAACTCATCCGAAACAATTTGGCCGGGTTCCAAGAACACGGAGGGATGCTTCCCGACAAACCTACTGTGAATTTTTTAGAAGAAGATCATGGTGAGTTTTTTGAACGTAATTATAGTGAGGCGGTTGAATGGAATGATGCCGAATTCCACTTCATTAGAAAAATCCTTTCTGTGAATCCAAAAATTTCGCAGGCTCTATTCGAAGCAGATCCTACTCTTCTACAAAGTGCCGCAGAAAGTTACGTAAAAACCTATCGAGAGTTATTTGAATTATTAAGTAAAGAAACCTACGAATTATCTGAAATGATGAACAGTATGTTTGCTGGCGAAAATGCTCTCATTGAAAAATTCAACCTAACTTTGGATTTATTCAATACTGGATATTCGACAATTCCCTCCACTGTATTATTACCCGTAACAGAATGGGCTTTAAAAAAATCCAAATCACTGCTCGATGAATACAAACAAATTTTTGGTTCTCCTTTTGCTGCGGTTGGGAATAGTTTAGACAAATTAGAAACCAAACAAACAGAACTTACATCTAAATACGGACACGAACTCTCTGCACAAAAAAATAAAGATGAAATGGCTGCACAAGGCAGTGAAACCATCCGCGCAGGTATCGATACCAAAGCTCTGAAAACAGAACTTTTAAATTCAGCAAGTCAAATTCTAAACTACTCACAAGCAGATCCGGAATCGGTAAAAGAATTTTCCACACTGATGGTAAAACTAAAATCCTTCAAAAACCCGTTGGATCCAGAACCAGACAATCGTAAAATCAGAAGGACAATTTCAAAAACCTATTGGGAAGTATATAAAAAATCCTTCACTAAGTGGTTACAGTCCGGCAAACAAGCTCCTAAAGCCGTGGAACTTATGTTACGTTACGGATACTTTGATGAAAGTCTCCTGGATGAAGGTCATATTGTGGAACTTGTGAGTCGGTTGTACCAAGGTGGCGGAAATCCAAGTGCTCCCATTCATTATGGTACTGATTGGCTTGAAAAGATTTACTCACGCGAAGCTCCCACATCCGTGGACGAACTAGGGCAAACATTCTTTGAAAAATTAAAAATGGATCTTAAAGATTCAGCGATTAAATCAGAAAAAGATATCCCACCAGACTATGATACTGGAGAAGCGAGGCTCGGTTCAGAAATCTCCTCTATGTATGAACCGAACGTACGTTTGACGTCAGGAAATATAGCGAGTCATTTCCCAATCTTAACGAAATACCATATCACAATCCCTCTGGAAAAATGTTTTGTTTCCAAAGATGATGTAGAAAAGGCCTTACAATACATTTTGGGTGTAGACTATACTGCTTTCAATAGAGAAGTCATTTATCGTAATGAAGAAATCGGAATCAAAAACGAATTTGTGCAAAGATCAATCATTCCAGACTTCATTTTAGTTCCGTCTATCGGACCAAAAATTATGATGTGGCAAGACCTTTCTATCTTTCGCGGGGCCGGATCTAAGGAGTCCAGAGGAAGAATTAGTATCCCTCATTTTGTCACAGGGGATCTAAAAACCTTTATGTTGGAAGCAATTGCGGCATTCCGCTGGGAACTTTGTAAAAATATCCTTGGTCCTGATTGGAACAACGTAGGAATTCCATCCATTACGGCAGATTACACGGATTATGTGCAGTTCTACAAAAAGAGTAAAGACCTTTCCCCTGAACTCAAAGAAAAAATTTCTTCTGAATTCAAACGATTCCGCACAGACCGCGATAAGTTTGCTTATGATTATTCTATGTGGATTCGGTATGAAGCTGAGGGTGTACAAAGGGTCAACCGTGTGGTGCGTTCGATATTTTATCGTCACATCCCATTCCATAAAAACATCCGAGAAAAGGTAAGTTCGCAACCCGCTTATTCCGAACTCCATAACCGATTCAAAAACGTTCGCACACGCCAACACAAAGAATTCGAAAACAAATACAAAAAGTATATGGATGCTAGCGGAAACTTGCCCAAAGAACTCTATGAGAATTTAACTTTTTACGAAGTTTAATTCTTGCCAACTTCCATAGATGCAATTATGTTGCATCTATGGAATCCATTCAAAAATTCGATATCACTATCATTGGTGGGAGTTATGCAGGACTCTCGGCGGCCTTATCACTTGTTCGTTCTCTGCGAAATGTTGTTGTGATTGATTCGGAAAGGCCTTGTAACCAAAATACACCTTTCTCACATAACTTCGTTACTCACGACGGAAAAACTCCCAACCAAATCCGCTCCATGGCATTAGCTGATTTAAAGGAATACAAAACATTTAAACTACAGTTAGGTGAAGCGACATCAATTCAAAAACAAGGGTCTGGATATTTAATCAAAGGAAATGGATTTGCAGATATCCAATCGAATCAAATCATTTTTGCAACAGGTGTTAAAGACATCTTACCAGAGATTCCCGGTTTTACCGAATCTTGGGGAAAAACTGTCATCCATTGTCCCTATTGCCACGGATATGAATTTGTGGGGAACCAAACTGGTCTTTGGATGAATGAACCGGGTGTATTCGAACATGCTAAATTTCTAAAACATTGGTCAAAAGAAATTACAATATTTACCAACGGTCCCATCCAATTCACAAAAGAAGAAGAAACCAACATAGAAAAAGAAGGGATAAGAGTAATTACTGATGTAGTAACAGAACTTTTACACAAAGAAGGTAAAATCTCAAGTTTACAATTGAACTCTGGAAAAGAAATTCCACTGCAAACATTATATTCAAAAATGCCTATCGTTCAACATTCTAAGTTACCGGAAGAATTAGGATGTAAACTTCTTCCCAGTGGTCATATAGATGTGACTCCGTTTTTTGAAACTAGTATTTCTAATGTGTATGCAGTGGGAGATATGGCTTCTATGTTTCGATCTGTGGCCCACGCCGTTCATTCAGGAAACATGGCCGGTGCCAAACTCAACCGAGCCATGATTCTGTCTTAGTTACACTTCTTCTACAAAATAAGGTCTAGTGTATTCTCGAACGATCTCCACTACAAAACGGCCCCAAGATTTGGGGTCTTCCTGGGAGATATTCACTTGTTTGATTTTAGGGAAATAGGCTGTAGGTTTAAAAACGGTATGGGTGAGTTCCAATGTTCGGAGGTAGTTATCCAATCGTTTTACTTTTACAAAATTGATGATTTCGTTTTGGATTTTTTCTTTTGGTAAGTAACCCACGATGATCATTCGGGGGAATAGGTTTTTTTTGAGGAGTCCTATAAAGTCCTCAAAACTATCGACTCGGTCAATAAACCCTTCATAAGCACCACCACCTAGGTTCATGATTTGGGTCACAATGTCCATGGAAAAGGAGACTCCTTCCATGGTTGACATGTCCGAAATGATGACTAGGCCCTCGTCCGGCTGGAACACCTTAAACATATCCGCACCCTTAAAATGGCGACGAAGGAGTTTGGCGGCCGACACATCGATTTCCTGGGCTTTCGCGAGGAGAACCTTCCCTTGGGGGTCTAGGATGGGATCTCGCGTGATGAGGTACCGTTTTTTCACGGCATTTTGGTTCATGACTCGAAAGGCCTTTACTTTTTCCTCGATTTCATCCAAGGTTGAGTAACCAATCTTAAGTACATTTTCCCGTTTGCGTTTCCCGATGTCTGTTTCTTCCATGAAAGCTTGGTGCCTAAATCTTTGTATTGCTTATCCTATGGTAATTCTACCAATGTATAGCATATTTTTGTCTAAGGAATAGAATGAGGTTTAATTTTTCCCTATTTCCCCCACTGTTACTCATAATTGGTTGTACTTCGGTAGATTTTATCCCGGAACCTGATTACAGGCCAAATGATTCCCGTTATAAGGTGAAATCTTGGGAGGAAGTAGAAATCGTCCGTGAACGTCCCAAGCGCCTATTCAAAATTGTCGGCGAAGTAGTGGTCCGAAATACCGAAGATCTCACCTGGGATGATTATGAACCTCGTGTCAAAAAGGAAATGTTCAGTAAAAAAATAGATGGGGTTTGGATGACGGAAAAAAATCAAACTTCAGTAGATTCGGTTACCGTCGAAACCATGGATCAAAAAGGGCGATCGACCAATTCCTACTTACAAAAATCAAACCTTCCTAGTTGGAAGGGTTATGCTTACAGGTACAAATAAAATTGTATGACACGAATCTTTGACTCAGAAATTTATATATCTCCGGCCGATGAATGGATATTTAGAGAAAACAAAATCGATAAAGAAGAAATCCTACAGTATTTTCGGAACAATCTGCACGGTAATGACAAGGGAGTTTATATAGAAAATAAATTTGGTGAACTCTCCGAACATGGATACATTCGTGTTGATGGATGTCCATGCCACGTCTTACATGTGGAACTAACAGACAACACTATGGTATTTTATACCGATGATGGAAGAAACTATCCATTTGGTGAGTTTGAAATTTATGAAACTGATGACGGTGGTCTCATTGGTCTTCGAACAGCAGAAGAAAGAATCAAATATAGATTCACTTGGAATGCAGCCAAAGAACTTTCGGATCATTTAGAAGAGGAAGGTGGTATCACCTATTTGGAATGGAACGGAGTGAAAATGGAAGTTCCCAAATATACTGGGGAGATTTTGGTTCCTCTCCCCGAAGACTATACTTAATTCGAAGGAGCCTCTTCGTCGGATTTTAATTCCCTCCAAAGGTCATTGGCCTCTGAAAAATCTTTTTTTAGAGTCAAAGCTTTGTGAAGGTATTGTAAGGATCTTTCTGGGCGATTCCATAACTTGTAAAGCGTTGCTAAATTAAAATAAGAAATATGTGGAGCATCGTTCCGTTCGCAACGAATGGATTTTTTAAGCCAATAAACAGCTTCTTTATCATTACCCATACGTAGTAATAACACACCAATTTCATTACAGGGGTTCCCGTATTCATGGTTTAGACTCACTGCTTTATAATAGGAAGCAAGGGCATCCGTCCATTGGCCAAGGGCATTTTGAACCAAACCTAAATAAAAGTAGGCCTCTTCTGATTCTTCCAATTCTAAACTGGAACGAAGTTGGAATTCGGCTCGGTCTAAATCACCGACCTTAAAATGATCTTTTGCTAAATCTAATGAAAGTTGGAAAGAACTAGAAGACAATGAGATACTCGCCTGTTTTCTTTCATTTTCGGAAGACTTAAAAATCTCAGTAAAACTATTTTTATTTTTTCAAAGACAAAATCAGATCTTCCGCAATTTGAGAAGCAGTCAGTCGGTAATGATCCAAAACCTGATTCCTTTCTCCATGGTGGATGGGTTCTGGTGGCAATGCAAAGGTCTTTAGAAATTTACTTAAGAAGTCAGAAGGAATTTCATTCAAAAGAAAACCAGAGGCACCGGCATGGATATAACTTTCATCCAGAATCACAAACCGTTTGTTTTTTTCAATTTGTCCATGGACAAGTTCCGTATCATAAGGCCGTAACCAAAAAAGATCTACAACCGAAACAGAGATTCCTTTTTGTTTCAAAATCCCCGCTACAGCGGTTGCGATTGGCAACATAAACCCAACAGACAAAATGAGTAAATCCTCTCCTTCAGTTACTAACTTCCCTTTCGCTTTCGTTACAGGAAGAGGAGAATCAAACTTTAACTCGCGTAAGTCACCGTTATCTTTTGGGAAACGAATCGCAATCGGATGTTCTGTATAATCCTTCATAAAATGAAGACTATCGATAATGTCTTGTGCGGAACTTGGAACAATGATATCCATATTCGGAAGGCCCGCCAAATACCCAAGATCTGATAAACCTTGGTGGGTTTCGCCGTCTGGTCCCACAATCCCTGCTCGATCAATCACAAACCGAACCGGTAAATTCATAAGAGAAACATCTTCTACAAGTTGGTCCATCGCCCTTGTCAAGAAGGTGGAATAGATACACATATAAGGAATGGCACCGCCACTTGTCATTGCACCCGCAAATGCTACCGAGTGCTGTTCGGCGATTCCCACATCAAACGTATGTGTTGGATAAGTTTCTTGGTAATCCCGAAGTCCTGATCCTTCGATCATCGCCGGAGTGATGACAGCAATTCGTTTGTCTTTGTCTGTTAAATCGGTAAGTGTTTTTCCAACAATTTTAGAAAGACTGATTTTATTGGAATCGGCAGAAGCCATTTTCCCCGACTCTTTGTTAAACGGTGTGACACCATGATATTTGATGGGATCCGCTTCTGCAGGTTTGTATCCCTTTCCTTTTTGTGTTAATACGTGTAAAAGGATAGGTCCTTGGATTTTAGAAAGGTTCTGCAACATATGAACCACACGATTCACATCGTGACCATCAATGGGTCCAAAATAAGTAAATCCCAAATCTTCAAAAAGTCCACCGGGACGCATCATAAAATGTTTAAAAGAGGTTTCCATATTATGAGCAAGCGCTTGTAATGCGGGCCCAATGAGTGGAATCCATTTTAAAAAACCGTAAAATGCCGTTTTACCTTTGTTATAGATTTGAGAAGAAATGATACGATTCAGATAATTAGAAATGGAACCCACGTTTTTGGAAATCGACATATAGTTATCATTTAAAATGACTAACATATTCGGTTTGATATGACCACCGTGGTTCATAGCTTCGAGAGCCATTCCTGTGGCGATGGAGGCATCCCCAATCACTGCAGCCACCTTATAATCTTTTCCGAGTAAGTCACGGGCGCAGGCCTCACCAAGTGCTTGAGAAATGGATGTCCCTGCATGACCTGTATTGTACAAATCGTATTCGGATTCTTCGCGTTTTGGAAAACCGGAAAGACCCAACCATTTACGAACGGTAGGGAGTTCTTTTTTTCGGCCTGTTAGGATTTTATGAGGATAGGTTTGGTGACCTACGTCCCAGATGATTTTGTCAGTCGGAGTTTGGAACACATAGTGAAGGGCAACGGTAAGTTCCACAACACCTAAGTTACTAGCAAAATGCCCTCCCACGTCGGAGAGGGTGTCGATGATGTATTCCCGAAGGTCATGGCAGACCTCGGGGAGTTCTGCTTCTGTTATCTTTCTAAGGTCTTCCGGAAATTGGATTTTGTCGAGATAAGGATAAGATGGCATGTAAACTTCATGTTGCCGCCTTTTGGAGTGGCCGCTTCATTTTCTCCATATCTTCTGGGTTTGTGATTCCAAGCAATTCGTAAATCCGAACAGGTTGGGTTTTTCCTTTTACTCGCACTAAATCCAGTTCCCGAGCAACCACTCGGTCTTTCACTTTTTCGTAAGTATACTCAGAGATGATCACATTTGTGGTGTACATTTTATTGGACCCTTCCAATCGGGATCCTAGGTTGATTGTGTCTCCCATACAAGTGTATTCCATCCTGTGTGAAGATCCCATATTCCCCACAACGGCTGGGCCAGAATTCAGACCACATCCAATATCGATCACAGGAACATTTCGTTCTGCCCATTTTTGTTGGAGGACTTTTAAATAATCCAATTGTACGAGAGATGCAACACAAGCATAGTACGCATGGTCTTCTAATGGAACTGGTGCTCCCCAGAATGCCATAATCGCATCACCCATATATTTATCTATGGTTCCCTTGTATTCAATGATGATGTCCGTCATTGCCGATAGGTATTCGTTCAGTAACTTTACCAAATCTTCCGGACCCAACTGTTCAGAAATCGTTGTGAATCCTCGAACGTCGGAGAAGAAAATAGTAATCTCCCTTTTGGATCCACCAAGAGCCAAATTGTCTGGGTGTTTGAGGAGTTCATCCACAACGTCTTTAGATACGAATTTAGAGAAGGTTTGACGAATGTATTTTACGTTCTCTTCTTCTGTTAAGATTCTAAATCCAATGATGGCCACAAAAACCACAATCTGTTCGATCGTTACCGAAGGAAGGACAGTGATGAGGTTGAAGGTTTGGAATATATACAACGCAGCCACAACATAAAGTAAAAGTTGGGTCAACATAATCGCAAAACCAATATGTGTTTTTACTCGTGGTTGTAAAAAACCAATCATCACACCAAGAGCCACATAAATCAAAAAGATTCCCCAGTTTGGAACTGTGGAAAGGAAATCTTGGTTTAAGATGGTGTTTACTGCGTGAGCGTGGTGTTCAATTCCTGACATATCACCAAACGGAGATAAGTGGGAGTCTTTAGAAGCTCCACGCCCCGTTGCATAATACATCGCCACAAGAAAGATTTTGTTGCTGATTTGGTTTGCTTCGAGTAACTCAGCGTCCCAATCATTCGTAACTTCAAAAATTTCGTTTTGTTTGAAGGAATAACGTCCGCCGACAAAGTTGATTTCCATTTGACCTTCCCAGTCAATAGGAATCACAACTTCTCTTTTTTCATTCGGAACTTGCATCACATCTCTTTCTTCAAACTTTCGTTCTTTGATGTTGAACTCACGAATGATCTTTTTCGGGATATTGGACAATTTAATATAATGTCCCATGTTGACTTCTACATCTCTTTGAACGTCGATACCGTAGTATTTGCAAACAATGAGTAAGTCGATGGATGGGAAGTATTCAGTTTCTCTTTCTCTGCCTGAATTATAAACCTTTACCACAAGTGGCATTTTACGATTCAAACCGGACTCATCTTTTTTTACGTTCGCAAAACCAAGACCAGCGGACAACTCAGCAATGGGTTCAATCGGAGGTTGAGGAAACTTAACCCAAGAAATCCCTGCATCGTTTTCATCGATGACATTTTTCAATTGAAACTTACGGAGGATATCAATTCGTTTTTCTAAATTGAGAACCGCTTCTTTCGATTCTGCACTGACTTCCATTGGAAAGTCGAAGAGGACATTCCGGTTCTTTTGAAGAGCAGCTGCCATCTCTTCCGTTTGACCGGGTTTGTAATCTACGAAGAAAATATCGAACATCAGTATGTTGTTTGATTCTTTAAATGTTTCTATGATGTCTGCGTAATAACTCCAAGGTAAAGGCCAAGTACCTTGTAATTTTTCGAGTGATTCTGTTGTGATACCAATGATATTGATATCCTTACGGGCCTTAGCTGGTGGTTGGAACTGAATGTATTCAATACGACCCGTGTCCCCTTCACTTTCTGTTTTTGTATTGGAGCCACGTAAAAATTGGAATCTTGTGGAAACGGAATTTTCTTCCAAATCTTTGAGTGGTTGGAAGGTATTTACCATTGCATACATAAAAATGGCAATTACATAAGACAACCAAATGGCACCTGACTTTTGTTTGTCCTTGGATACCTTTGCAATGGTTTTATAAACAAAGTAAGAGGAAACAAGTAAGGCGAGTAAACCACCGATAAGGAAGGAAAATTCATATTCCCATCCTGTCATGATGACAGAAATGATCACACCGAGTGTTCCTAGGGTGG
The DNA here is from genome assembly GCF_004769575.1 of Leptospira perdikensis. NCBI lineage: Bacteria > Pseudomonadati > Spirochaetota > Leptospiria > Leptospirales > Leptospiraceae > Leptospira > Leptospira perdikensis. Next base: position 87,070 of record NZ_RQGA01000011.1, read on the forward strand.
CAACAGTAACACTGAGATAGTCCAAAATCGAAAGTGATTTTGATTCTTTGTCGGACATAGAGCCTCTTTATTCGTTTGGGAATTTCCGACCATTTTCCCGGAATTTTTAAAGAGACTCAAATGTTTTTGAAAGATTCAGGAAAAAAATTTAGGAAATTGATGCCCTGATCTTTGAAATGTAATCCGCCAGTGCCGTAACTGTTTTGGTTTTGTCCGATCCGTTTTCTTCGATGACCCTTTGGATGGCAGAACCAATGATGATTCCGTCCGCATACTGAGAAATTTGGTTGGCTTGGTCGGGAGTGGAGATTCCAAACCCAGCACAAATCGGCAATTGGATGGTATCTTTTAAGAATTTGATTCTTTCTTTCAAATCGACCGAAAACTCTCGTCTTTCCCCTGTCACCCCAAACGAAGTCACATAGTAAATGAAACCGGAAGATGTTTTGCTAAGAGCTTGGATCCTCTTTTTTTCGGAAGCCGGAGTGACCAAATGGATGAGATCCATATCCCGTACTTTTAGTTCTCGAAACAAAGTTTCACTTTCTTCTGTATCAAAAGGTAAGTCAGGAATCACAAGTCCAACAATTCCTGATTCCTTGGCTCGGTCTAAAAATTTCGTAATCCCACAATGATAAATGGGATTGAAATAAGTTAGGTAAACAAGAGGAGTCTCAGGTTTGTGATCATGAATGGCTTTTGTAACCCGAAAGATTTCATCAAAAGAAAAACGATTTTTTAAAGAACGAGCTGCTGCCCTTTGGATGACGGGACCATCGGCAACAGGGTCAGAAAAAGGAATTCCGAGTTCCAAAATATCAGCCCCATTGTCTAAAATGGTTTTTCCAAATTCGATAGAATCATTATAGTTTGGATCCCCTAAGGTAAAATAAGGGATAAACGCGGATTTAAAACGCCCACTCTCAAATAAAGATTTTATTTTACTCATTTATTTTCTTTCACCTAAAAGTCGCAAAACTTCCGTTACGTCCTTATCACCCCGACCAGAAAGACAAATGACTAAATCTTTTTTCTTTCCTAAATCTTTGGCAACGTCCCGTGCCACATGAAAAGCATGAGCTGTCTCCAGTGCTGGAATGATTCCTTCCACACGAGTGACCTCCAGAAAAGAATCTAACGCTTGTTCATCTGTTACCATTCGGTAATCCACTCTACCCGTTTGGGAAAGATAAGCATGTTCTGGTCCCACACCCGGATAATCGAGTCCTGCGGAAACAGAATGTGCTGGAACAATTTGACCAAATTCATCTTGAATGATGAGAGTTTTTGTTCCATGTAAAAATCCTGTTTTTCCATAGGTTAAGGTCGCAGAATGTTCTCCTGGTTTTGGACCAAGTCCACCTGCTTCCGCTCCATAGATTGCGACTTGTTTGTCTTTTAAAAATGCATGGAACATTCCAATGGAATTGGATCCCCCACCCACACAAGCCACGATCGCATTGGGAAGTTTTTTGTTTCGTTTTTTAAACTCCGATCTTGCTTCTGATCCTATAAAAGATTGGAAGTCACGAACAATCATCGGGAAAGGGTGTGGCCCAATGGCAGACCCAACAATGTAATGAGTTGTAGATACATTGAGTGCCCAGTCTCTCATAGCTTCGCTTGTGGCTTCTTTGAGAGTGGCTTCTCCTGCAGTGACTGGAAGAATTTTAGCACCTAACATTTCAATTTTTTTAGCATTGAGGTTTTGTCTTTCAACGTCAACAGCACCCATGTAAACAACAGTTTCCATTCCAAACATGGCACCAACAGTTGCAGTTGCGAGACCATGTTGGCCCGCTCCTGTTTCTGCGATGATCCGTTTTTTTCCCATGAAACGTGCGATAAGCGCCTGCCCAATGGCATTATTAATTTTATGTGCGCCGGTATGATTTAAATCTTCGCGTTTGAGCCAGATACGAGCACCTCCCCATAGTTTGGTGAGACGTTCAGCATAAGTCAGAGGACTAGGTCTTCCGACGTAGTTCTTTAAATAGTATTCGAGTTCTTTTTTGAACTTTTTACTTTTCTTTAACTTGTGATAGGTGGATTCAAGTTCTTCTAATGCTTCCGTTAAAATCTCAGGAGAGTAACGGCCACCGAATTCACCAAAATATCCAGGTAGGTTTTTGCCCATATATCCCAAGATGAGAGGATGGGCGAATATGAAAACTGCTTCTTTTGTGGGGGATGGGGGTTTTTGGGTACAGTCTCCCCGCCCTGATTTAAGGGTGGGGAACTAGACCCGCCACCCAATGGCTTCCTTCTATCACAAAGCCCTAATTCTTGCGACCCCTTCTCCCGATTTTAAAGAAAAAATCCGAAGAAGTTCATGTTCCTACTTGCTCGACAGCTTTCTCAAGGGTCTCGTGAAGGGCCCGAATTTGTTTTTGTAGTTTTCCTACCAAATCTTCATTCGTTGTAAAAGCTACGGTCTCTTCTGACATCGATTTTCGATCAAGGATCGTGATTTCCCCTTTTTCCAAAAATCCTTTTCCAAGAGTGAGTCTGATGGGAAAACCAATTAGTTCTGAATCCTTGAATTTAAAACCAGGCCCTAAGTCACGGTCATCCCAGAGAACTTCAATTCCTGCTGCCATTAAGGCATTGTAGATGGATTCAATTTTTGCAATATCCTCTGGATTTTTAGCGATACTCACCAAACAGACAGTAAATGGTGCAATGGATACTGGCCAAAAAATCCCTTTATCATCGTTACATTGTTCAATGACAGTGGCCATACATCGGTTCACACCAATTCCATAACAACCCATAGTCGTTGTAGTAGCTTTCCCTTTATCATTCAAAACAGTGATATCAAAGGCTTTGGAATATTTTTGACCTAACTTAAAAATATGACCTACTTCAATTCCTTTTTCTGCGGTAAGACCATTCCCACAATTTGGGCAAGGATCCCCTACTTTGGCTTGGGATACATCAATTTTTGTGACTTCCTCTTCCTTGAAAAAGTTAGAAATTTGAATCCCTGCAATATGATGATCCACTTCGTTTGCACCAGATATATACCCAAAACTCCAATCAACTAACGAATCAATGACGACCTTTAGTTTTTCTGATTTTGGAAATCCTGGCCCAATGAATCCGGGAACTAACCCCAGTTTTTCCATTTCAGCCGGGCCCATAGGTCTTAGTTCATTACAACCCAAATGGTTTTTTAGTTTGTTCTCGTTGAGTTCACGGTCACCCTCTAAAAAAACAAGAACATAGGTTCCGTCTGCCCATAGAGCAACTGCTTTTAATAAATTTTCTTCTTTGGTTTTGATAAACTCCGCAACTTCCGAAATTGTTTTTTTAGAAGGTGTGTGAATTTTATCACTACCAGCAAACGTTTGTTTTGCTGTATTTGATTTTTGAATCACAGGAGTTTTTTCAATATTTCCAGAATATTGACAAGAAGGACAAATCGTAAGTGTTTCTTCACCAATCGGAGACACTACCATAAATTCTTCTGAGGCAGACCCACCCATGTTCCCTGAATCCGCTTGCACAGGGATCGTGGAAAGTCCCATCCCCGCAAAAATCCTACGATAGGTTTTACGCATTGTTTGATACGTTTTATCTAAAGACTCATCATCCAAATGAAAGGAATAAGCATCCTTCATTGTAAATTCACGAGAACGAATCACTCCAAACCGTGGACGAATTTCATCTCTAAATTTTGTATGGATTTGATACACATTGATGGGTAAGTCTTTGTAAGAACGAACCATTGGTTTTACAAGAACACAAAAGGATTCTTCATGCGTAGGTCCCAGGCAACTTTCATTGTCATGGCGATCTTTCAAACGAAACATCTCTTTCCCCATTTTATCCCAACGACCCGACTCTTTCCAAATTTCACTTGGAGTTAAAATGGGAAGTTGGAATTCCAAGGCACCAGCACGGTCCATTTCAGAACGAACGATACCTTCAATTTTTTTTAAAATTCTAAGTCCAAGTGGCAAATATGAATACAAACCCGCAGCAGATTTACGAACGAGTCCTGCTCTTGTCATCAGTTTATGAGATGCAACCACTGCATCTTGCGGATCTTCTTTTGCCGTAGGAATCAAATAGGAACTAGCTTTCATCGACCTTTTCTCTTTTATTTATATACAATTAGAATTATCAAAAATTAAAAAATACGCATCACATCATTAAACGAAACATAAAGTCCAAGACCAATGAGAAAGAAAAATCCCAATCGAAAAATAGCTTCGATCGCTTTTCTCGGAAGTGGCCTACCCGTAATGGCCTCATAAGCATACAGTACAATATGTCCGCCGTCAGCCATAGGAATCGGAAGTAAATTCATCACCATAAGTGCTAAAGAAATTTTTGCAACAAAGTCAAGGTAGGTAACCCAACCATATTCCAAACTAATTCCCGCAATTTGCACAATCCCAATAGGGCCAGATAGATTTTCTTTGGGAGAAAGAAGCCCAGAAAACAACATCCCAATTCCTTTTAAAGTAGTGGATACGTTTTCGTAAACTTTTGTGGATGCACCCACTAACGAGGAGTATACGGTAGATTCTTTTTGTAGTTTTTCTGCTTCAAATTTCATCGAAGCACGAAATCCAAGTAAACCAATCGGTTTCAAATTGACATCAGCGGAATATTTCATATTCCCAATCCAGATGTCTCTTCTGCCTGAAGATTGTTTTAGATATTCTGAAAAGGCATCCGCTTTTTCAAAGGTTTTGTTTTCAATTTTTAAGTTAGAAAGACGGTTTTCAATTTCTGCATCATAACTGTCCAAACGGAAATATGGAATTCCTAGTTCGGAAAATTTAGGATGTCTAATGTCCCAAAACTCAAATACATTGGCACCTAACACGGGGATTTGGATTGTTACCGTTTCCGTCGCCCAAGGAGTGAGGAGTGGATAGGTTTTTCTTTCCACAACAACGGGGATTGTTTTTCCCTGATGTTTCCCAAGCTCAGTTTGTAATTCAGGAACAGTGTGAACATCCACACCTGCCACTTGCAAAATCATATCCCCATCTTTTAGGAAGGAGAGAGCTCGCCTGCGAAGAGATTTTTCTCGTTCTTGGATTTCTCTTTGTTTTAAAAGTTCTTCCGGAATTTCATCCTTTCTCTCTTCAATTTTTTCTTGGAAGTAAACAGATGACTTATCTTCACGATCGAGTAGATTTGCGATAAAATGACTGACTTGTTCCCCATAAGTAAAAGTAGCCACCACTCTTCTTTCTCCAAATGGCATCACTCCAATCGTTGGATGTCCACCGGCAGAATATAAATTCGGTACAACTTGTACGGTTTTTACTTCCTCTTCTCGTTTGTAAGAAACAGAAACTGGATCTCCCGTGGTCAAACTGACATTGGTAAAAATATCTTCGAAACTTTCTGTTTTTTTCCCATTGATGGAAACAATTTGGTCCCCTGTGCGAAGCCCTGCCGTATATGCCGGACTCGAAACTTTGTTTGCATCTTCGATAAAAATTCGATTGGAAGAAGGACTATCGCCAGAAAGTTCCAATATAAACAATAAAATAAAACCTAACACTAAATTGGCGAATGGACCACCCAGAACCGGAATCATTCGGCGAAGTGGTGGTGTGGAAAGTAAATCCCCTTGCCTTGGTTTTTTATTTTTAGAATAATCATCACCACGGAAAAGAACATATCCTCCAATGGGGATGGCCGTGATCTGGTAAATGGTTTTCCCAATTCTTTTTTTCCAAATTCCTTTTCCATACCCAAGAGAAAAAATCCGAGCTTCCACTCCGACCAACTTTCCACATACGAGGTGCCCCAATTCATGGATAAAAATAGAAACCGCTAACATAAATACGGCGCCGAGTACCATGATGATCATATAGTCACTCCCCCTCTCCGAAATTCTTTTTGGATAAATTCACGTGTTTCCTGATCTTTTTCTAGATACCCTTCTAAATCATCGGGGAAGGCATTTGCAATTTTATTTAGTGCCGATTCGATTAACTTAGGAATGGCGATAAAAGAAATTTTTTCTTCTAAAAACAAAGCAACGGCTTCTTCATTGGCGGCATTGAATACAGAAGGGGCAGTCCCACCAACCCTTCCCGCTTGGAAGGCAAGTTTAAGTCCAGGATAACGACCTAAATCAGGAGGGAAAAATTCCAAAGTTTTCCAAGTCGAAGGTTTTCTTTCGATAAGCATCTTCGGTGTTGGCGTTGGATAAAATAAAGAATGGGCAATGGGATAAATCATATCGGGATGGCTTGTGTATTGCAAACAAGCACCGTCCAGAGTTTCAATGATTCCATGTGTGAGTGATTGCGGGTGGATCACCACTTCAATCTCGTCATAAGAAAATCCAAATAAAAAATGAGCTTCAATCACTTCGAGACCTTTGTTGATCAGTCCCGCTGAATCCACTGTGATTTTTGGGCCCATCGACCATGTGGGATGGTTTAATGCTTGTTTTACGGACACATGTTCTAATTCTTCAATGGGCAGAGTTCGGAAACTTCCCCCCGATGCCGTAAGTGTGATGGCACGAATATTAGATCTTTTTTCTCTTTCAATCAACTGAAAGAGTGCATTGTGTTCCGAGTCAACAGGAACCATTAAAGTATTGTATTTTGCCACCAAACGGTTGATCAGTGGTCCAAAGGTCACGAGTGTTTCTTTATTGGCGATTGCGATTTTTTTACCAGCCTCAATGGCGGCAATGGTAGGTCTGACTCCTCTTGCCCCAACAACGGCAGTCACAACCACAGAAACAGAAGATAACCGAACCAAATCCGATAAAGAATCTTCTCCATAAAGAATGGTAGTGGATTTGTACTTAGAACCCAAAGCCCCTTCTAACTTAGAATCGGTGATAGAAATCACTTCCGGAGAAAATTCACCCATCAGTGATTTTGCAAGATCTAAGTTCGAATGAACCGAAAAACTACGTAAAGAAAAGGAGTCTTTGAACTGGCGGAGTACCTTCACAGTCGAAGAGCCAACAGAACCAGAAATTCCTAATACGGATACTCCAACCATGTAACTCTTAGACCGTTCCGAAAGTGGGAATCAGACCGCGTAACCGAGAATTCCCTTAAATAGGAAGTAATAGTAAATCACAGGAACGGTAAAAAGGAGTGCATCTGCCAAATCAAGAACCCCACCATGGCCCGGGATCAAACTTCCGGAATCTTTGATTTTCGCATCTCGTTTCATCGCAGACTCAGCCAAATCTCCCATCACAGAAATGACAGAAACCACAAAGGCAACAATCACGGATTCAATCACTCCAATTGGCAATTTCACACCGCTAAAATGTTCCCAAGTGAAATTTAGAATTTGGACACCGACAACAGCTGTGATGTTTCCCGTCACATATCCTTCCCAAGTTTTTTTAGGAGAGATTTTCAAACCGGCAGGATGTTTTCCAAACCAACGACCACCAAAATAGGCTCCTGCATCACTCATAAAAGTAATTACGGAAACTAAAAAGATATAATAAGCACCAAAAGGGAATGCGAGTAGGAGTAAAAAATGTCCGATGGGAATCGCTAAATAAATAGGACCAAGGATGGTGGCACTCGCAGAAAATAAAGCACCATCTAACGGACGTTTTAGAATTTGCAAAATCCAAACAGTTAAGGAAAGTGCGATGAGTAAAAAAGGAATCGGATGGAATCCTTCGCGAAGAATCTTAGACAATTCCAAAACAAAAGCGGGAGGAGTCACTTCGAACTGAAGGCCTAAAAACTGAATGTAATAGACTGTAAAAATTAAAATCGAAAAGAATAATCCCGTTCCAAAAAAAGGTTTGGAGTCTTCTCGTCTGCAGAATGCATACAGTTCTTTTAAACCCAAGTAGATGGTAATACAACCAAAGGCATAGAACTCCAAATAGTAAAAAGAACTATGGAAGATCATGAACACATATACAAATGTTAATACAATTGCAGAAAGGATACGGAGTGTTGTCTCACTCATAACAAACCACCAAATTTACGTTTTCGGGAATCAAAAAAAAGAAGGGCTTCTTCCAAAGAAGTTCTTCCAAAGTCCGGCCAAAGAGTATTTGTAAAATACATTTCAGCATAGGCACTCTGCCACAAAAGAAAATTGGAAATCCTTTGTTCTCCCGCAGTTCTGATCAATAAATCTACCGGCGGCAAAGGGGATGTATACAAATATTTTTCAAATTCTTTGGTACTAATGGGTTTGTCCAAAGTTTCTTTTTTGGACTTCCGTGCAGCCATCACACGGGAAAAATTACTGAGGATCTCTTCATGACCGCCATAGTTCAAACAAAAGTTGGCAGTCAGTTTTTTGTTCTTTTTTGTGACCGCCATGGCATGGTCAATTTTTGAGAGAACCGTTTTAGAAAGTTTATTCCGTGCTCCACTATGATGGATACGAATGCCTTTTTGATGGATGGTATCGAGTCTTGTTTCGATAAACTCAACTAACAAACCAAAGATGGCTTGGATTTCTGTAATAGGGCGTTTCCAATTTTCTGTGGAAAAAGCATAAAGAGAGATGTTGGGGATTTTGTATTCCAAGGCCACATCCAAAAGGCGATCAATTGCGTTCGCCCCTTCTCTATGGCCTTCGGTTCTTTTTTTCCCCTGGCTTTCGGCCCACCTTCCATTTCCGTCCATGATGACAGCAATGTGTGCGGGGATTGAGTTCAACTTCATAGAAAATTAAAGAGTAGTGATCTCTTTTTCTTTTTCCTTTTCTAAGTCTCCCAATTTGGCAATATAAGAATCCGTAATTTTTTGGATTTTGTCTTGGTGGCCTTTTAATTCATCTTGGGACATTTCTGCCTGGTGTTTTTTTAATTCATCATTGGCATCACGACGGATATTACGAATGGCAACTTTTTTTTCTTCGGCCTTTTGTTTGACCACTTTTGCAAGTTCTTTCCGTCTTTCCCCTGTTAGTTCAGGGATATTGATTCGGATGCTAGACCCATCGTTGTTTGGAGTGAGTCCAAGACTTGCTGCAAAAATTGCTTTTTCAATGTCTTTCAACATTCCTTTTTCAAAAGGAGTGATGAGGATGACCCGAGGTTCTGGGCAAGCAATTTTACCAAGTTGGTTTAAAGGAGTGAGTGTTCCGTAATAGTCAACTCGAACATCTTCCACCATCATTGGGTTTGCTTTCCCCGTACGAATCGTACCGAAATCTTTTTTCAAAGCATCTACGGTTTTGTCCATTTTGGACTGCATGGATTTTATAATTTCATCTACCATCTAGAATCACTTCCTCTGAATTGGAGATCAATGTACCAATTGGTTCTCCATCGATTAATTTTCTTAAATTTCCTGCCTTAAAGATATCAAAAACGATGATGGGCATATTATTGTCCATACAGAGACTAAGAGCAGTTGAATCCATCACCTTTAACCGGTGTTTGATGGACTCCATAAAAGAAACTTCTAAGTAACGTTTTGCCGTTGGGTCCTTTTTAGGATCCGCAGTGTACACCCCGTCTACTTTTGTGGCTTTAAGAATGACTTCACATCCTACTTCCACAGCTCGTAGAGATGCAGTTGTATCCGTTGTAAAATAAGGATTTCCTGTTCCACCAGCGAATATAATCACACGATTTTTTTCTAAATGGCGAACGGCACGTCTACGAATATAAGGTTCTGCAACAGATTTCATTTCGATGGCGGAAAGAACTCGGGTAAACATCCCTTGTTTTTCACATGCATCTTGTAAGGCGAGACCATTCATAATGGTGCCAAGCATTCCCATGTAGTCTGCAGTAGCTCGTTCCATTCCGGACTTTGCTAAAGTTTCGCCACGGATCATATTTCCACCACCCACAACCACAGCAACTTCTAGACCTAAGTCATGAACTTCTTTGATTTGTCCGGCAAGTGAAAATGTTTTATTGGTATCAATACCTAGTTCACCCTCACCGGCAAGAGCCTCGCCGGAGAGTTTGATAAGAATTCTTTTGAAACGCGGACTAGTTCCCACCTACTTGGAACCTCGAGAACCTACCAACAGTAATGTTCTCTCCAAATTTCGCAATGGCTTCTTGGAGAAGGTCATTGATGGTTTTGGAGTTGTCACGAATCGATTTTTGATGGATCAGACAAATCTCTTCAAAGTATTTTTTCATTTTACCAGGAAGGATCTTTTCGATTTGGTCTGCTTTTTTGCCTTCTTTTTCAAGAAGAGCTTTTTGTACACCCATCTCATTGTCAATTTCTGACTGAGGAATTGATTCTTCGTTTACGTAAAGTGGGTTCATCGCAGTGATTTGAAGAGCGATCTCTTTTCCAAGAGCTTCAAACGCTTCATTGTTTGCAACGAAGTCAGTTTCACAGTTCAGTTCTACAAGAACTCCTGTTTTTCCTGTTCCGTGAATGTAAGCGATGACTTTTCCTTCACCAGTTTCACGACCAGCACGTTTCGCTGCTTTCGCTAAACCTTTTTCTCTTAAATAAGTAACTGCTTTTTCAATATCACCACCCTTTTCTTCGAGGGCTTTTTTGCAGTCCATCATCCCCGCGCCTGTACGTTCGCGAAGATCTTTAATTTGTTCGGAGCTAACTGCCATTAGTATTATCCTTCTGTAGTAGGTTTTACTTCTGCCGCTTTTTTTGCAGCTTCTACATCCACAGGGATGTCTTTTGCAACTGGAGGAAGTTCATCGTCCATAATGAATTTTCCGGACTCATCATACTCACCTTGGTATTCAAGAGCAAGTTGTTCTGCGTCCATATCTTCAGCAAAATTAGTTTGGATCACTTCTCCACCTGTTCCTTCTAACACAGCATTTGCCATAGTATCAAGGAAAAGAGAAATAGCGCGGATTGCATCATCATTACCTGGAATTGGGTAATCAATTGGCTCTGGATCACAGTTTGTATCAATCACTGCAAACACTTTCAAACCAAGTTTTTTTGCTTCTTTCACAGCGATTTCTTCTTTTTTAGGATCGATCACAAAAAGAATTTCAGGCACAACAGCCATATCTTTAATTCCACCAAGTGTTTGGCGAAGTTTTTCTAACTCACGTTTGAGAGACAGTGCTTCTTTTTTAGTTCTAGCTTCTTGTTCGAAAGAGTTGTTCTCTTCCATTTGCTCAAGTCTTTTCAAACGAGCAATTGACTTCTTCACTGTGTTCCAGTTAGTAAGAAGACCACCTAACCAACGGTTAGATACATAGTACATACTGCACGCTTGTGCGGCTCTTTCAATAGCACCACGAGCTTGTTTTTTAGTTCCTACAAAAAGAACTTTCTTACCTTGACCGGTAAGTTTTTTCAAAGCATCGTAAGCTTCTTTTGTTTTTTGAACAGTCTTTTGAAGGTCGATGATGTGAATTCCGTTACGAGCAGTATAAACATACGGGCTCATTTTTGGATTCCAACGACGTGTTTGGTGACCGAAGTGTACGCCTGCTTCTAGCAGACTTTTCATGGAAATTACTGACATAGTTACCCCTTTTTTAATGCGAGATATCCAGACGCTACAAGACCAACGATACTTGCAGGGGTTAGCTGGAACTCGACTTTAATTATGTAAAGCTCTAATGATACTGGTGAATCGAACAAAAACCGAGAGAGGTATGTTGTGCCAAGAAGTCGGTCAAGGACCACTCCAGCCACAGCTCCCGCCATCAGTCCCAAAAAAAGCACGAGAAGTAGGTTCCCGATTTGGGTTTTGTTCATCCAAAAGCACCTTTGTCAAGCTTCCCTGTCAGGATTTGGAATTTAGGCAGATTGTCAAGGGGAAAGGTATCTGAAGGTTTCCGAATTCAAAACAAGAGGCAAAGAAGAAAGAATGAATCTTCGGAAAAACCCTTTTGATGGTTTGGGGCGCCTCCCCTCTTTTCGAAAAGTTCACTCAAATCGAAAAGGACCGGGCTCCTTCGGGGTGCGCTCTCGCTCCCGTCCGAAGAGGCTCAAAAACGCCCCTTCGGACCAAGCCCTTCAGATCCCTGGCGCAAAACGGTCTGGTTTTTCCTGGACCAAGAAAGAAAACCATTCACCCTACGGAGTTTTAGTCTTTTGGTTCATTGACAAATACTCAATTGACACAACGTTTAGATACCGTTGAATCACTACTCGAATCAGCCACTTCCCTATAAAAAAACAAACGATAACAGAAAAAGGATCCAAATGAGAAAGTTAATTGCTGCGATCAATATGACCATTGACGGATTTTGTGACCATACTTCCGGAATCCCAGACGAAGAAATTCACCAACATTACGCCGATCTTTTAAGAACTGCTGATACCGCATTCTATGGCAGAACCACTTACCAACTCATGGAATATTGGCGCACAGTCCTAAACCATCCTACGGGAGATAAAACAAAAGATGATTTTGCAAAGGCGATTGATCAGATCCAAAAAATTGTTTTTTCGCGAACTTTAAAAAATGTAGATTGGAAATCCGCTAAATTAGCCAATCAAAATCTCGAAAAAGAAGTATCCGACAAAAAACTGCAACCAGGAAAAGATATACTAGCCTGCAGTCCAAGTTTGATCGTTTCGTTAACAAAACTTAATTTAATAGACGAATACCAACTCTGCGTTCATCCCATCATTGCGGGTAGCGGTTTGACTTTATTCAAAGATATAAATGAACACATTAGACTAAAACTCACTCAAACCAAACCCTTTCGCTGTGGTGCAGTCCTTCTATATTATCAACCCACATAGAATGGGGCAAAGAAAAAGATAACTTTGAAAAAATGATTTTTGAAACAAAAAGATTACAGGTCTTAGAAGGGTTAAAGGAATCCAACGGATGAATACAAAAAAACACTACGAAAACCATCTGGGTCATTTTTATACCTGGATGCTCGGCGATTGGAAAACAAAACAAACCGAATTCCTAGAATTTCTCAAATCAAAATCACTGGCTGCTAAGGGCAAGGAAGTGGCGATTGATTTAGGTGCAGGTAATGGAATCCAATCAATCGCCTTATCTAAATTAAATTACGAAGTGATAGCAGTTGATTTTAATCAACAACTGCTATCTGAATTAGAAAAAAATGCAAAAGAGCAAAAACAACCCATTCAAATTGTAGATGCGGATATTCTGTCCGTATCACAATTCCAATCGAAACGACCTTCATTGCTTATCTGCTGCGGAGACACCCTTACCCATCTATCTTCTAAAGAAGAAATCAAAGAATTTTTAAAATCTTGTTATGAATGTTTAAAACCAGAAGGGAAACTACTTCTTTCCTTTCGTGACTATTCGATACCTCTCGAAGGAAATTCTCGTTTCATCCCAGTAATGTCAGATAATTCCAAAATTCATACCTGCATATTAGAATATGAGGAAAATCGAATTCGAGTCACAGACCAACTCTATGAAAAAAAGAAGGATGTGTGGGAAATGTCAATAGGTTCTTATTTCAAAACTCGCCTAAGAAAAGAAGAATGCCTTCATTATTTAGAAGAATTAGGATTTCAGATTGAATGGACAGAGATGTTCCAAAGAATGATCACCATTCTTGCCAAAAAATAAATCCAAAAGACCTAAACCAACAAACCAATCAGAATGATAAAAAAAGCCCCTTGTTAAAAATGCGGATATATCCCATGCCTTTCCTGAACGAGAGGTTTTTCCTTGGGACTCAGTTTCGCGCAAGGACCTATAGAGTTGCCCACCGCGACTAAGTGCCAGAAAAGACGCACCCTAAAAATCTTGGGAATAAAGTGAAGGAGATACACAAAAATCTGGACTTTCTTAGAGTCTAAGTAAACAAAACAATACAAATTCTTTACCTCAGGGAAATCCCATAATTTACTGTATATATTTCCTTGAATTTTTCTAATTCTAATTTTGCCCTATGGGATTGTTACCATGAAAGCCGAAGACACAATGAGCCTAGAGGACGCCAAAAAGAGAATCGCTGAATTGGAAAAAATCCTCCAGGAGAAGGAAGAAAATACCTATAAAACTTTTTTTGAGCAAGATGAAGAAGCCATTGTTGTTTTTGATATCGAAAGTCGATTGTTTACCGACTGTAATACAAAACTGACAGAAACACTTGGGTTTACTAAGGAAGAATTTACCAAACTATCCGTAATGGATATCAGCCCAAAACACCAACCTAATGGACAATTATCAGAATCTCTCGCCAAACATTATATTAGTGAAGGATTCAAATATGGGAACATACGATTTGATTGGGTTCACCTAAACGACAAGGCAGAGGAAGTTTTTTGCGAAGTCCGTTTATACAATTATACAACCGCCAATGGTGGAGCATTCGCAAGAGCAGTGATCCAAAAAAAAGACCAAGTGGTGCAACTTCAAAAAAAACTAGAACAAAAAGAAAAACTTTTATCTAAGGTTACACAAACACTTCCTGGAATCATTTATATCCAATCAATGGCTACCGATGAATTTCTGTATTTAAACAATACTTTAGAAACACAGTTAGGTTATGATTTTGATTCCATTTTAACATATGATTTTCTAATTAAAAATATTTTACATCCAGACGATGTCCCTCGTATCGACGAACATGCTAAACGGATGTTGTTAGAAAAAAATACGGATATTTACGAAATAGATTTTAGAGTATTTCATAAAAACGGAAACATTCATTGGCTTCGTGTTTGGGAAACTAACTTTTCTTTTAATGCAGAAGGAGTCCCAACAGAAGTATTAGGTATTGCTCAAGATATCACTAGCATCAAAAACATTGAATTTAACTTAAAAAAACAAAACGAACTCGGGGAAGAAATTCGTAGGACTTCTAAATCAGGGGTTTGGGAATGGACAGTGGCCACCGATACCATGTTTTGGACTCCAGATCTTTATTTTTTATTAGGTACCGATCCAAAAGACCTTACACCCACCAAGCAGAAGTTAATCGATTTTTTCACACCAGAATCTCGGGAAATTTTAATTTTTGCACTTAAAGACGCGGAGTTTCAAAAAGAATCGTTCGATTTAGAGTTAGAGATGATGGCTAAATCCAGATTTTGGGTTCGTGTCCAAGGAAAAACACTAGAAGATCCAAATCATCAAATCAAAATCATTGGAAGTATTGAAAACATAGATGACTCAAGGAAAAAAAGAATTGCACTTTTGGAAAATGAACTTCGATTCCACAAAGTGGCTGATCAGACAGGCCTTATCATTTATGATTATGATGTAGATTCTGGAAAAATTGTTTGGGACGGTGCCATCAAATCTGTATTAGGTTACGAAAAAGATGAATTTAATTTATTCGATATAGATGGTTGGGAAAACCTCCTTCACGAAGAAGACCGTTTACATACTGTCCAAGCACTCAAAGAATCCATTGCAACAAGAACTCCTTACAGAGCCTATTACCGAATCAAAAAAAAAGATGGTTCTTACACACCGATTGAAGAAAGAGGAGCCTTTTTATCCAAAGATTTTTCAGGGCCAGGGCGGCTTGTCGGTGTATTAGAAAATGTTTCTGCAAGAGTAGAGTTTCTCAAAACTATCGAAACCAAAGAAAAACGATTTCGAAATTTTTACAATTTTGCAAGTGAAGCCATTGTCATCACCGAAGAAGATAAAATCGTCGATGCTAATTTTGCCTTCCAGAAATTATTTGGATATGATTCCTTCCATGAAATCACAATTTCTAGTTTGATTGGCGACCCTTTATGGATGGGATTATCTTTTAAGGATAAAAGTTTTTCCACGGAAGGCCACACCAAATACGGAGTTTCAATCCCTTTACAAATTAACAAAAAAGCTTTAGGTGATGGAAGATACCTTCTTTCGTTTATAGATCTAACTTCAATTAATGAAGCGGAATCAATCAAACGAGCACTAGATGATATTCAAGAAAGAAATGATCGCATTGTTTCGCAAAAACTAGAACTCGAAAGAGCTTTAGAAGAATTAAGACTCACCCAATCTCAACTGATCCTAAACGAAAAAATGGCTTCGTTGGGCCAATTGATCGCTGGTATTGCTCACGAAGTTAACAATCCATTAGGTGCAATCAAAGCCTCGAGTGAATTGATTTTGAATAAAATAAAAGGTCAAATTCCTCGACAAAATGAAATCATTCATTTTTTAAATCAGAAACCAACAGAAGTAAGAGAAATTTATTTTGCTTGGCTCTTAAAATCTTTTAATACCAAAAACCATTTCCACGGCTCCGTTTCCAGAAAACAAAAAAGAATTTTAGCGGCTCATCTAAATGAACTAGGTTGCAAATATTCGGAAGAAATAGCTGAAGAAGTCATTGATCTCGGAATTCAAGATTCTTTTCCAATGATTGAACACCTCTCCAAGGAAGATGATTTTATAGAATTATTCAATTATGGAATTGATTATATCCAATCAGCTCAATATCTAAACTCAACACTCGAATCCATCCAACGTGTTTCAAAAATCTTATATGCGTTAAAAAACTTTGCTCACTTCGACAAACTCGGAGTAAAAGTAAAAGCTGACTTAATTTCCAATATAGAAACAGTTTTGACTCTCTACAACAACCAAATCAAAACGGGTATCACTGTAGTGAGGCATTACCCGGAAAATCTTTCACCAATTCTTTGTTATCCGGATGACCTTATACAGGTTTGGACAAATTTAATTTTTAATGCCATCCAAGCAATGAGTTACAAAGGGAAACTCACGATTTCTGTAAAAGAAAAACATTCGAACTCAAACCGAACACCCTTCCTAGAAGTGACTATCGAAGACAATGGATCTGGGATTCCGGAAAGTATAAAGGATAGGATCTTTGAACCTTTTTTCACAACAAAAGAATTGGGAGAAGGAAGTGGTCTCGGGCTTGATATCGTACGGAGAGTCATTCTCAAACACAACGGTCATATTGAAGTGGAGTCCGTCCCAGGAAAAACCTGTTTTACCGTGCTTTTGCCGATAGAAAGGGAAAACAAAGATCAGACAAAGGTCTAATCTTTTTTGGAAAATAATTTCCAAATAGAAAAAGATACGAAGAATTCCCATCGCAAGCATTCATGTCCTTGTGACTTGAGTGTTGTCATTGTTTTTTATTTCAAAAAGACATACTTTCAATATGAAATTCCCTAAATTGAGGAATCTTACGTATATTCTGTACGCAAAACAAAGAAACTCTTCATTTTCAAAAATTCAGTCAATTTATATTTGCTAATTTTAATCCTTCGATTAAATCGTATGCATTGTGACAAAGTATCGAAACACTGCCATCACCCTTTTTTGCCTCTCGTTTTCGTTACTTTTAATCCAATTTTTAATACGAGTAGATACATACTATTTATCCGATCCCCTTGTGAAGATGATTCAAGTAATCTCTCTTTGGAACCAAAATTGGTCCACGGAGGGAATTTTATATCCATCAACGGATTTGGATCCTCTCTTTTTAATGAGCCCGTTAAACGAATCTTTTGTTTTTTTACATGAGGGAAAACTGATTGGCCCGTTTCCGATTGGATTTACCTTTCTTTATTCCATTTTTGGGTTGATACCGTTTCGGTTTCTTCCCTATTTGAATGTTGTATTTCTAATCTTATTCATAAGGTTATTATACAAAAATGGGATACAACCTTCCGTCCTCATTCTAACAATTCTTGGAACCGTCGCATTTCCTCTGCTCATCGATTTTTCTGAGAATGGTTTATTTCTGATTTTTGCCGGTTATGGGTATACTTTTCTGTACCAGGCTTTTTTAAATGATAAAAAAGAAAACTGGATCTTAGGGAATATTTTTTTAGGATTGTCTCTTTGGTTTCGTCTCGAAGGAATTCTATTATTCTTAACTATCCAACTTACGATTTGGTTGATTCACTTTTATATAAAAAAACAATCTCTTTCACAAACTCTACATCCCTTACGTTATATTATTTTTTTTACTCTTCTATTTTTTTTCCTGATTTGGAATACGATTAATTATTCACACCCACTAGGCACAAGATACCTAACCAATTTTGGTAAAATAGAAAAACAAATCCATGAACAAATTCAAATTTTTTTGGCAATTGTATTCACATATCCAAGATCCAATGCCTGGGCCTTAGGTTTTTTTATACATACCCCTGTATTTTTATATACCCTCATCCAATTACGAAAAAAACAAATTTTTCAAAACCCAACCCTACTCTTTCATTTTTCGATAGTTATCATTTTTACATTGCTAGTTGGTATCACCGCACCTAATGATGGAGTGACTTTAACTGGAAGGTATTTATCAGTTTTGATTTTACCACTGTCTTTCCTTCTGAACGATCAAATTGCAGAATTAAAAAAAACTAAAATACGTTTTTATTTATTTTTTGTATGGTCTTATCTCTGCACCTTACTCATTTTAGTCGTTTTTTATTTATCTAGCCAAGAGCTAAAAAAACTACGTAAAGAATTGGCTCAGTTTGAATCTCCGTTAATAGTCACCACCAACGAACTCCTTTCCGGAAGTTACGGTTTAGATCTACTGAACAAAAAAGTAATTTCTGTTCGGAAGGAATACTTTGTAAAATATCTATTTTACAACATTCAAAATGCAAAACAAAATGAATTTATGGTTTTGACAGTTGCAAAAGTGACCAAATATAATAAAGAAGAAAAGGATGTCTTTGCAGAAATATTATCGGAAGCCAAATATTCAGGTTATGATTGTTCCAAAGAAGAACGTTCTGCAAGGGTGATTGGTCGGAGATGTATCAAAATAGAAAAGTAACCACCTTTATAGATAATTTTTTATTTTAGGTTCTGTTCCTTCAAATTGTATTCCACAGATTTTAAGAAAAATTTTCCATAAATAAAATCTCCTGCAGGATCATTCCAAATGGCCTCTCCATAAGTAGGAACTTTAATCCCGTTAAATTCTTTATAATCGCGAACAGGAGTTGTCCAACGTAACTTCCGTAAACTTCCATCATCCTGTAGGGCAGAACGATCCTCCGAAACAAATTTAACAAGTTCCCCTTTTTCATTAAAATAAAGGAAGGCTGAAACCTTATATTTACCGTTTTGATAAATTACCTTAGCAGACAAACGATCCACTGGATCCCAAGTAATTTTTTGATCAATGAGTGCCGATGGTATAAATAAACATAAATCGTTTAGTACTGTTACCGTTTCTGCGATCGACAGCTCTTCACCAGATAAATTGACAACGTCGAACAGAGATGCTACACGAACAACCATCGTTGCTTTTTCTTCGGAATAAGAATGTAAAACACGAAATGGGATTCCCATCTTATTTGCTTTCATAAAAAAATAACGAGCAGGATGTTTCAAAAAATTATACTGATCCGAAGAAGAAACCATCGGTTTCGAGTTGGAATTTTGATACATCAATTCATCAAAGGTAATCCGAATATTTTGTACTTTTGGTTTTCCTATGACACCCGTGTATCTTAAATACTTTTGAACGGGTGTAGGCATATGTCGAATGTCAGATTCCGTAACTATTGTTAAGCCAAACAATGGTTGTTTTTTAAATTCGGATTCTACTTTCGATTCAAAAGAAGACTGGATAGTCTGACATCCCAAACAAAGAAAACAAAGACTAATTCTCCAAATTTCAGTCATTCGATGATTAATATTCGCTTGTTTCATCTTTAGAATCCTCCTAAAAAATATCCGCATCGACTCTAATCCTTTTTTTGATACTAAGTGATCTAAATAGAAAGCAAAAAATTGAATTGAAATGATTAGATTGATTCTATATTCTCATCACACCATGAAGAATTTTTTACTTAGTTTACTTCCTTGGACAACAAGGGAATGGTCTGATTTTTTTGCTGATTTAACTCCTCTTCTTGGTTTGTTTATTTTTGCGGCAGAACCAAGAAACGTTATGTTAGCTCTTTATCCAGAATTGTACTTTGTATTTGGATATGGAATGCTTCGCCTAATCTCTACTGGTATTTATACAGCCATCCAACAAAGTAAAGAAATGGGTTTACAAGATTTAGAAATTCCAGAACCCATCATTGGTAAAATTTTCTATTTTATCTTTGTTCCTTTTTTCGGACTAATACTTTTCATTGCGCTCTTATGCATTGTGTCTTTATTAATTGGTTTTAATTTTTTCTTTTATATGCTGATCGAATTGTTCCTAAGTGTTGCGAGTACAGGAGGTTTAGAAATTAATTTCAATTTTCTGACCCTCTACCAATCATTAGAACCCAAAGAACAGTATTTTATTTGGGGAGTTTTTATATTTACTCTTTATCGTTATCTTCCAAAGATTTTTGAATTTTTCAAAAAAGAAACATACAAACACCAAAAAGATTCTTGGGTATGGATAGCCATGGGTACACCCAAAATTCAGAAAAACAATCAATTCCAAATGATGGTGAAAACATTTCAAAATATGATAGGAACAAAGGGCAAACCATCCGATATCTGGGAATACACTCCCCTTATCTACATTGGATTTTTATTCTTATATTTTACTTCGATCATACTGATGATTAAATTTCCATTGATGGGACCAGTTTTAACTCTGGTAATCAAAGCATTTGCTGAAATGTATTTTTTTCGACTCTACAAAGAAGCGCAAGGGATCGTAGCGTAAATCCTTTGCGCAGCAAAGATTGAAGCGTAGAGCGCGGTCGCACTCGTGCGATGCGCCCCAAAAATAGCAAAAACGATCCAATCTGTTTTTTTATCTTTGGTAAACTATGATTTACAAGAGGAAAAATTATGGCATTCCAACAAATCCAAACAGGGATCATCACTGAAAAATTAACAGAAACAAAAACTTTTTACGAAAAATGGTTAGGGTTAGAAACCAAATTCGAATCGGATTGGTTTGTATTACTTTGTTTACCAAACCGTCCCGAAGTAGAGTTAGCGATTATGAAACCTAACCAAACACAGGTGAGAAAACCTTATTTTCAAATCCCGTATCAAGGAAAAGGAATTTGGTTTATCTTCGAATCCAAAAATGTGGAAAAAGAATTTGAAAAGCTGAAAGAAAAAAAAGCACCCATAGACCTTCCTTTAACGAAAGAGGAATGGGGAGATTTACATTTCACTTTAATTGATCCAAACGGAATCGGAATCGATATTGTTCAAGAACGAAATCCAAACTAAAAATTAGAAAGACAAATAGGGATGTTCTTTCTTAACTTTGTTTTAGAAAGTAAGAAAGGATTATCCCTTGTCACAAAACCCGAATCTTTATCCAATCTGGAACAAAATGGAAGGACAATTAGATGAAACGATTGGCCTAAACCAAATTGCTTTTTTTACAGGATATAGTGATTGGCATTTTCATCGTTTGTTTAAAAAGGTCCAAGGAGAAAATGTAAAAGAATACATTCGAAGGTTACGTTTAGAAAAAGCAGCTTACGAGTTAAAAATCACAAACTTTCCTATTTTAGAAATTGCCATCGAAGCCGGTTTTTTATCACATGAAGCTTTTTCAAAAGCATTCAAACGTGTGATAGGTGTTACTCCCTCTGAATTTCGAAAAAAATACCAAAAGAAAAAATCATTATCAAATACAAATCACCAAACATTGCCAAACGGTATTTCAAAATTCGGATTTCAAAAAAAAACAATTCAATCCTTTTCAATCGCCTTCATTCGTCATATCGGATCTTATGAAGAATTACCTGGTCCTATCCCCGAAAGCCAGGAAGTAAAACAAATCCAATCTTTGATTCAAAACTGGAACTTATCACAAACAAATCATAAATGGATTGGGATCAGCCAAGATGATCCAGAGATTTCGCCAAAAGGGAAAATTCGATTTGATTTAGGAATTACAATCGGGAGTTTGCAGAAAAAAATAGACCAAGGTTTCGGGATTCAGTCCATTCCTGGCGGGCAGTATTTACAGATTCGATACCAAGGAAATTATCAAGGCCTACCAAAAATTTACGATTGGATATTGAATGAATATATAAAAACAACTACAATCAAATTAAAAAACCAACCACCTTGGGAGTGTTATTTGAATCCATTTGAAAACAATGTAAATAAACGAATTACGGACATCTACATTCCTATTCGCTAATGAATTCTTGTTAGTTACTCCCAAGTTGGTCAAAACTTCTTATAGTTTTTAAGAGCTTATCAAATTTTTATTTATCCAAGGCTTCAAGATAGGAGGCACTGTCTTCATAAAAATGATAAGAGAATATCTTTCCATCTTTGATTTGAACTTTCAAAGCCCAGTCACTTTCAAAGGGTTTGTTAGTTTGTTTTATAATATGCAAAAAACTCCCACTGGCAAACACCCAATCTTTTTTGCCAACAATTTGATCTACTTGGAATCGTTTGGTATCAAACTGTGATCCCATATTTTTTAAGAATTCTTCTGCTCCTGAAATACCAGTATAAGTTCCATACAATTGGTTTTCGATGCGATTTTGGTTGCGAACCGCTGTAATCGTTGTTTGCGGATGAAAACAATTCAACACACCCTTCGCATTCCCTTTTCCAAACTCACTAAAAAATGTCTCCAGAACCTTTTCCCCAGAGGGAGAAGCCGATTTGGCCAACAATCCAACACTTCCAAACAACAATGTAGCTAAAACTACGATTGATTTCATTTATATCTCCTTAAATAACGATACCGACAGTATCGTTATTCGATACCATACGTATCGAAATATGATTGACAGTCAATATTTTTTTATGGAATTTTGATTTATGGCAGTAAAAAAGAAAATAACACCAAAAACTGCGGGCCGACCTAGATCTGATGATTTAGAACCTTTAATACTCAAAACAACTTATGAGATGTTAGCAAAAAAAGGTTATCATGGGTTTTCCATTGATGATATTGTATCGGAAACGGGGATCGCAAAAACAACTATCTACAGACGATGGCCAAACAAAGCAAATCTTGCTATGAACACAGTCACTCATATGATTTCACCTTATTTGGAATTTCCGAAAGAAGTTCCCTTTAAGAAGGCAGTACTCGACCAAATGGAAGCATTATCCGTTGTATTTTCTGGAAAATTTGGACGTGTTATTTCCACTTTAATAGGGGCCGGGCAACAAGATTTAGAATTGTCCGAATCAATTTTGGAAAACTATCTTTTACCCAGAAGAAAAGCAGCCAAAGATTTTTTCCAACATGCCGTCGAATCCAAACAGATTCAACTTCTTTCTGACTCAGAAATTGATGTTTGTATGGATATTCTTTATGGTTCTCTTTACTTTCGTTTACTACTCAAACATGAAAAACCACAGTTCCAGGATTTACGATCTTGGTTAGAAAGATTTTTAAAAACATTAGAAAAATAACCAAATTTTGCTTTTTCCTTTTTTAATTTTTATTAGGATCGACGGACATGACACACTTAACAAAACTCTGGATCCTTTCATTTTTTATATTTGAGTCCTGTGTTATTTTTCAAGCAACGAAAGTGCCGACAAATAATCTAAAGGCGGCAATCGAAACAAAATCAAACAAAACCCCTACAGTTGTTTTTCTTGGGGATAGTATCACTCATGGTCGAGTGAGTTATGATTATGTAGGTTCTATAGCAAAACATCCTGCTTTAGCCGATTACCAAGTGATTAATGAAGGAATTAACAGTCGCCTAACCGTTCAAATCTTAGAACAACTCGAAAACTTAAAAGAACTAAAACCCGATTATGTTTTTCTTTTGATTGGAACCAATGACTTAAAGGCCACACTATCAGAAGAGGAATACAAACGTTATGAGAAAATTTGGAAATTAAAAGATCCTGTTTCCGAAACAAGTTTTGTGAACAATCTAACTAAGATCATCCAAACCATCCAAAAAGAAACAAAAGCCAAACTCATTGTGTTTTCACCACCTATTTTAGGTGAGGATTCAAACTCCATTCCTTTCCAAAGATCAAAACGATTTGCTGAACTGACCAAACAAGTATCAACAAAAGAAAACACAATCTACAAACCTCTACATGAGGCCCTATCGAAAGGTCTGGAAGAATCCAATCTGAGTCCTCGAAAATCTTATACCCAAAACACTTGGAGTATGTATTGGACCATTCTGAAATATTATTCCACTACCTATAGTTGGAATGATCTAGGAGAAACAAATGGTTACTATTATTTAACAGATGCAATCCATTTGAATGAACGAGGTGGTAAGATTTTGGAAACCATGGCCTTACAGGAAATTTTACCCAAAAAGGAATAATAGATATAGTATCAGTCGATTGATCCTATCCCGATTTGATATTAATTTTTAGACCTAAGTACAATGATGGGAATTTCTGCGGGGCAATAAAAACGAACAGGAATGATCGACCAACCTATTCCACTTGAGATAAAAACATCCTCTCCAAAACGATTCTTTTTAAAACCTTTATCCAGTAATTTATCAGTTACTGGCAAAACAGGAGAGTATTCAAAAAATGGAATCCGAATCTGGCCACCATGAGTGTGACCTGTGAGAAATAAATCCACTTTTGTATTATGGTTTGTATTTGAGGAATCAGGGTTATGAGCGAGAATAATTCTAAAAATATTATCGGCCTTAGATAAATTCACTGAGTCTATTTCAAAGTGATCCTCCCAAAAATCACCTAACCCAACAAATGCGATTTCCTTATTTTTTCTACGGATCAAAATTTCTTTGTTCCTTGCTGATTTTCCACTCTCTTCTAATAACTTAAGTGAGAGTTTATGATTGGCCCAATGGTCGTGATTTCCATTCACAAAAAGAACCTGTTCTTTAGCCGAAAACTGATTTAGAAAAGGCCAAACTGCTAATAATTCAATATCTCGATTTCTTTTTTTTACATAATCACCGAGTCCAACAATCACGTCAGGGTTCAAATCATTTGTTTTTAAGACCAAACGTTGAATCCAAAACTCAGGATTTAGAAAACCATAATGTAGGTCGGTAACAACAGCAATTTTAAAACCGTCGAACTCCTTGGGAATCCGTTCGGAATAGAATTCGTACTCAGGAAATCGGACCACATACCTTTCTATAAAAAATGAATTGATACATAAAAATAAAAACAGTAAGGATATAAATTTAATTTTTTTTCCGAATTTCATTTGGATAACACTATTTTAAGAAATGAACTAAACTTACCAGATTTTTTATCGTCATAGAGAACATAAATCGTGTTATAGTATGATTGATTAAAAGCCGATTTAATTGTAAGAACGACCGAAAGACCGTCCACTTTGGAGACTAGGGAATGTCCGCAGAAACAAACGAAATCAGCCGCTTTGAAAGAACTTTATTCCGCAAAGGAATCTCCCTAATTGTTTACACAAAGTACGGACTCAGTGCTGTTTTTTTGCTGGGGGTTGCTTCTAACTTTGCCACAAAAAGTTTTGTACCTAACTTCATCGGATCTCTGATTTTTTTACTCAATGGTCTCATCCCTGGTCATTTTCTGCGCAAAGGAAAAGAAATTTCAAGAACTTGGGCATTTACTATTATCTTCATCGACCTACTAATATTAGTTAGCTTTTTCTACCTAGATGTTTATAATAACTATACAAAAGGTGATGCAAGTAACACGATTAACGCTGGCATTTTTTATATTATATTTGTTTTCATTGCAATTTATTCTAGTTTTCTTTTTGAATCTAAACTAGTAATGATAGTAGGAATCTTTTCCACCTGTCTTTATTTAGGTGGGATTTACTTATCCAAAATTCTTGGTTCTGCACTTGTCGCCAAACCTTATCCTGATATGTTACGGGCAAACCATATCATCGTTGCGACGGAAGTTCAAAAAGTCATTTTTTTCTTTGGCGTTATTTTTAGTTTACGTTTTGTAGTCAGTTTGATGCGAGAGATGCAATCCGATTTAAAAATAAAACTGAAAGATACATTAGAAAAACAAACATTTATTACAAACAAATCGAATCAAATGGAAAAGTCGGCAACCACCCTAGCCACTTCCGTAGACACACTTCAATCTATGTCTGATGAACTACATAACCAATCTCAAAATCAAGCTGCCTCCGTGGAAGAAATCTCAGCTTCCGTGGAGGAACTTTCCTCTTCTGCCGTAAGTTCTGCAAACTTAGTGGAAGATCAAGTGGCAAGAGTCAAAATTGTGGACCAAGACTTTATCTCTCTTCAAAATATCAGTGAAAGTGTAAAATCCAAAACCACACAAATTGCAAAAGACGTAAGTCTTTCTGCCGATTTTAGCAAAAAAGTAAAAACATCCTCAGAAGAACTCAATAGCATTTATTCGGAACTCAATAAAGCTTTCTCCAAAGTAGAAGAAATCAATCAAATGATGTCAGAAATCGCAGACCAAACCAACTTATTAGCGTTAAATGCATCAATTGAAGCAGCCCGTGCTGGAGAACATGGACGAGGATTTGCTGTAGTGGCACAAGAAGTGGCAAAACTTGCTGACCGTTCACAGTCCAATGCAGGAACCATTGCAAAAATCGTAAAAGAAGCCGGTCTCAAAATCAATGAAGGAACCCGATTTTCAAAAGAAGTAAAAACCCAAGTGGAAAGCCAAAACCAAGAATTACTTCGAATCGAAAGTGAAATTCTAAGTTTAGAAGGCCACGTCACCGAACAAGAAAATTTAAACGCCAAACTCAGAGTTACTTTCTCAGAACTCCATGTATTGTCTGAACAAATTGGAGTGATTGCACAGGAACAAATGACTGGCAGTAAAGAAATTAACCATGCGATCACAGTGATTGATGAAACCACACAAAAGCTGGCAGACTCTGTCCAACTCCTCTCTGAGGAGATCAATGAGATCCATTCGCAATCGAAACAGCTAACGGCAGGCTAAGGGATTTCCCTTTACACTGAACAAAGTTTTAGGAACAAAACCTGTCTTTACAACAGGTAGCTTTCCTAAAATCTTGGGAAATTGTAGGAAATAAATTGATTAGCTTAGTATGCCATGTTGAAATCTAAACAAACCAGTCGGCCCGGCCAACGAATCGAAGATACCATTATGGCAATTTTGGAAGAGGATCCTTGTAATGAGGAAAGTCTGTTCCAAAAAATCAAACAAGGGCAAACCCATACTTTAGAAGACTCACAAATTTATTCTGCTTTGTTAAAGGTTCTTACTTCCTTAGACATCTCTGAAAATGAATCAGAGGCCATTTGGAAAAATATCATCGATAACAAAAACAAACTCACCCATTGTTTGGGTCGAGAAGTTGGAATTCGGGTTGCTGCCTTAGATTATTTCACCAACATCAATCCAAAAATCAAAAACCCAAAAATCATTGAAATGAAGCTTTTCGCTGAGACCGAAAAACTAATATTAGTTGATGAGCTCACAAGACTGTATAATAGAAGACATTTTGAAACGGCTCTCGTTCGCGAATTCAAACAATCAACCAGATACAACCAAAACCTATCCCTACTTATTATTGATATTGATGATTTTAAAAAGATCAACGATACTTATGGGCATACGACAGGTGATGAAATCCTTAGTAAAGTAGCCAAAAAAATTACATCTTGTTTGCGTACAGAAGATACGGCTTGCCGTATTGGTGGTGAAGAGTTTGCTGTGATTTTTCCACAAACAAACGAAGAACAAGCCCTGATCGCATCGGAAAAATTATTAGAAGCCTGCCGCACCATCCAACTGAGTGGAAAGTCTGTTACCTTAAGTGGAGGGATCGTATCTTATCCAGAAAAAGTCAAAACTTGTGGAGAAATGTATGATCTAGCAGACCGTGCATTGTATACGGCAAAATATTCTGGGAAAAACCAAATTGTTGCTTATTCGAATGAAAAAAGAAGCAGTTTGCGTTTTGATGCCAACCTAGAACTACTTTTTATTTTACCAGATAAAACTTTAAAAACCATTTCAAAGAACATCTCAGTTACGGGTATAGCCTTCGATACGGAAGACGATATCACTCTAAATGAATCTTTTGACGTCAAACTCCGTGAGTCAGATTCACAGAATGAAATTAATGCCAAAATCAAAGTGATTCGAAAAGAAGAAGTTGGAATTCAAAAATTCCATATGGGTGCCGAGTTTTTAGAACTCTCTTCCGAGGACCAAACAAAATTATCAGAACTCTATACTCTACACAGGTACAAATCTAAAATTCCAACCGGTGTTTGAATCAGGTCAAAAGCCAATCACAGCATTCTGATCAAAATGAAATAAATTTTCCTTGCCGGAAGTATCGATTTCAGGTTCCATTCAATCGTGTTCGGTTTTTATCTCTGTTTCTTCTGGATCCTCATTCGTTTTTTTTCCCCTGAGTTTTCATGGCCTTCTGGCCTAGTCCCCCCACTTCAGTTTCTTTTTTGGTGGAATCTCATTTTTTCTGCCTTTTGGTTACTCCTGATTTTGGTAGTGGTCTTTGGACTTTTGGGATTTTTACTACGAATTCCCGTTTTAGGAATTTTATTACAAGGAATCCGAAACCAAGTGACGGAAATTGGTTGGTACAAGTTCCTTCTGAACAGAACGACCGTTTGGTTGTTAAGTCAAACCCTCATCCTTTTTGGCTCTTTTGTTTTTGGATACGGAGGAGGTTCTGAACCTTACGTGTATACAGCGGCCCTAATGACAACGGTCTTAGGTTACTTCATTAAACAAAATTTTTACAAACCGATGGCGCGTTTTTCGGGATCAAAAAATATATTTATCTATCGGGGTAGAACCGGTAATGATTCTCCGCTAAACCCAGACCAGTTCCCAAAAGAAAAAGATGTAACCCCTTCTTAAACCAATTTTGTTTTATTACTAAACCACTTGGACAAACAATCTAATGGATATGGCCTCTACAAAAAAAATCTCATTTTATCCGTTATTCCCTTTTGGAATTTTATTATTTATCTCTCTTTTAGTTAGTTTCCAATGCCATCTTTTTTCGGAAAAAGATGAGAAGGTTCAAAGGATTCATCTAGAACCAAAAAAAGGACAAAAACTGGCAGCTTTTGCAGAAGGTTGTTTCTGGTGTTCGGAACATATTTTTGAATCCGTACCGGGAGTTTTGGAAGTTGTATCAGGATATGCGGGTGGACATACAAAAAATCCAACTTACGATTCAGTAAACACGGAAACAACGGGACATGCAGAAACTGTTTTGGTTTATTATGACCCGTCTAAGATAGATTACGCGGAACTTTGTAGGATTTTTTTCCTTTCCCATGACCCAACGACATTGAACCAACAAGGCCCTGACGAAGGATCTTCTTACAGATCAATTCTATTTTATAGTTCCGATGCCGAACTAAAAATCGCCCAAAAAATCCAAGAAGAAATTAAAGAAAACCGAATTTGGAAAAATCCAATTGTTACTGAATACCAAGAACTAAAAGAATTCTATCAGGCAGAAGGTTACCACCAAAACTTCATTCAAAACAATCCAAACCAATCTTATGTACGTAATGTTTCCATTCCAAGATACAAAGAATTTCAGTCGCGGTATGAATTCTACAAAACTGCCAAAAAACAAAATTAACTTTATTTTGTTTTGGTTCCGATCAATAGGTTAAAAATTCTTCTTTTAGTTTGGTGCGAAAGGAATCAAATTCCGACTTAGAATTTAGTTTACAAAGTTTGAGAATTTCGATTGGGATTTCTGAAGATTTTGCTTCTTTCGCATTGATTGCAATCATCATATCACTCAAATAAATGGGAAATACAATCGAAGCATATTCCTCATCCGCAACAAGAGGTCTATGATGAAATTCCATTGCCTTAACATAAAGGATAGGAAAACTCCATTTTTCACCAACCATAGCACCTAACTTTGAATGTGTAATGCCAATTGCCGATTCTTCCATACTGATAGTAGAGGCAATTTCCCGAGAATTAGAATATGTTTTGATTTGCGACATATGTTGTTTGTCAAAAGACAAAAGTAAAATTTCACCAATATCATGCAGAAGTGACGCCGCAATTAGATTACTTAGGTCTGATTTATTCATTCCCATCTTTTGTCCAATGGCCTTACAATAAAAAGCAGACTCATTCGATTTTTCCCAAATGGCAGCAAAAGCGGGGAATTTATCTTCTAACATCTGCTTGGTTCCCAGGCTATATAATAAAGTTTGTAATTCTTTCAAACCAATTAGTTGGATGGCTCGATCCAAACTTTCAACCCTACCACCGCGTCTAAACGCAGCGGAGTTGGAAAGTTTCAAAATATTGGCAGACAATGCAATATCTCGTTTGATCATTTCTGCAATGGTTCCAATACTTGAATTGGGTTTGTCAATGGCATCTTGAATGTCTTTAATTGCTTTTGGGAATGTTGGTAAATTATCAATTTGAGAAACGATATCATCAATTTTTTCCAACTGTTGGCTTTCTTTAGAAACCTTAGAAGGAATATCGATCATAAAAACAGTTTTGTTTTCTCCAGATTCAAACTTAAAGGCAGAATCCCCCAACCCATCGTTACGTAACATCATGAGAGTCATAATCAAACCAAGGCCAGCACCTTCTTGATCACTTGACATATCCATAAATGCTTCTGCTAAATCGTTATAAGTTTTTGCCTTATCAATCCTTTCTTTGATTCGTGTTGATTCTGCAGATGTCAGTTGCACATTGTTCATGATACGTATGCGCATCAAACTTTTGTTATGAATGAATGAAACAAAAACTCCAAAATTATTTCTCTGGAGTGATTCTTCTATTGTATCACGGTTTTCCAGGTAAGTTTTTTTGAACTCGGCAATCCCCGCTTCATACTCAGCTTCATTTTCTATATTACTAGCTCTGTTTTTGAAAAAAACTCGTTTGGCATTTGCTTTGATTGCATTTGTAACAGTTTCTTTTACCGCTGCAAGCACCGAATCTCTAACAATGATTAGATCAAGTTGTAACAAAAATCGATCTAAAACCTGATATAATGTATTTTCTACTTCATCAGTAATTTGAAAGAATTTAAAATGAAATGGTGAATTCTCTAAAATTGGATGGTTGATATCATCTATGTTAGAATGAAGACCTAAGTCTTGTTTGTATTCTAATGTGACAGCCTTCGGACTTGCCATAAAACCTCAAATAGTGAAGAAGCACCAAGAGGGAATTCCCTAGACTGATATTTGTGGTGACACTTCTTTTCCATTCGACGTAAATATTTTGCTAACGCAAGCGTTTAACAATAAAATAACGATACTTAAAAAATATTGCGGTAAGTACGAAATACCTGTTACGTAAAATCACTCATTTTGCTACATTTGTGTAATAATTAATCAAAAATTTTGATCTTTGGCAAACCTAAGTTGTAACGAACGGCCAGGACTCGAATGGCCACAACCACGCTTGAGGAAACAATTAAATTCACATTGGAATTCACATCCCAAACATTCAGAACGATATACAAAACGGAGCCCACCAAACAAGCTGTAGCATAAATTTCTTTTCGAAAGATAAATGGAACTGCATTCATCAGTGTATCACGAATGACTCCGCCAAAAATTGCAGAGATCATTCCAAGAAGAGCAGATGCAAAGAAATTCACCCCGTGGTCCAAAGCAATCCGAGTTCCAAGCACCGTGTAGATTCCAATTCCTAAAGTATCAAATAAAAACAATTCGCCTTTCAGTTTTGTCAGCAAACGTGGCAAAAGGATGACAAGTAAAAAACCTAGAAATATGGCCCAAAGGATATTCTCATCACGGACCCAAGAAACAGGATAGTTCCCGAGAGTAATGTCCCTTAAAGTCCCTCCTCCAATGGCAGTGATGAAACCAGTAAAAAACACACTAAAGAGATCGTGATGGTGGTCCTTATGTTCCAAAGCAGCAAGGGCTCCAGAAATAGTAAAAACCATGATCCCGGCAAGTCCAATGTAATAAGAAAAACTAAAATCCACGGATTATCTCCTATAATTCTCATTTAGACAGAAAAAAAATGACATTGTCCCTATCTCTCAATTGTTGTATAAAGTAGCGATATGAAAACTCCTACAAGGTTTTTTAGGAATGCCATCCTGATCCCCATTTTTCTTTTTCAGGCATGTGTTCCGAGTTTGTCCAAAGGTATTTTACAATCAGTCAGTGACTTCCTCCAACTGCGTAGTTTAGCCAATGTAAACCCTTCCGGTCCTTATCACATTTCAGTGACTGTTTCTGGCCTTCTTGGTTCTGGTTTGGTCGTTGATTTAAATGCAGGTACCGAAACTAAAACAATCAATACAGACGGTTCTTATCAATTCACAACAACTCTTACAACTGGTAGTAATTTCAATGTGACAATCAGTACACAACCTACACTTCCTGTCCAAACTTGTTCCGTAAGTGGAGGAATGGGAGTGGTGGGATTTGGGGATATCAATTCCATCATTGTGAATTGTGATCCTTTACGTTATACTGTTGGAGGAACTATCACTGGCCTCGATGGAATCACTGGTCTTGTTCTCACAAACTCAGTTGATGGATCAACTCTAAGTGTTGCCGTTGCTTCTGGTTCCTTTGCCTTTACTCAGACCTATTTGGATGCAACTACGTACAATGTTTCGGTTACCACACAACCCAACCATCCCGTACAAAACTGTGTCACGACTAACGGATCCGGTACCATCGCTGGTACAAATATCACTAATATTACCATTGCTTGTACTTCCATTGCTTTTCCCATTGAAATCACAGCTGTGGGAATTGCCTCAGGAACCCTTTCCATACGAAATAATAATTCAGAACTACTGACCATTTCAACAAATGGATTACATAGATTCCCAACAAATATCATAACGAACAATACTTATAGTCTTCAGATAATCTCCACACCTGCAAACCACCAATGTATTCTTTCTGCATCTGGGGGAACGGTGACAGGAACTATTTCTGTCATTGCCAATTGTTTTAGTGTATTGGCGATGAATCCTTCCAATGGGGGAGTCCTCCAACCCACAGAAAACCTTCGTTTACAATTTTCTGATGAAATCAATGCAGGCAGTTGCACAGGATCTACAGGTACATTAAACACTACTTTAAGTATGCCGATCCAATTTGCAGTGGCCACAACTACACTTACGAACGATACCCTCATCGTTTCACCGGCGGCCACGGACAGTTGGGCGAGTG
Organism: Leptospira perdikensis; assembly: GCF_004769575.1. Classification (NCBI taxonomy): domain Bacteria; kingdom Pseudomonadati; phylum Spirochaetota; class Leptospiria; order Leptospirales; family Leptospiraceae; genus Leptospira; species Leptospira perdikensis. The sequence continues at coordinate 119,940 of NZ_RQGA01000011.1, forward strand.
GTCACAAAACTTTAACACTCAATTGTAATAGTGTCGGTGGTTATCCGCTTTCTTCTACAGTGAATTTACTTTACCTAATACCGTCTTCACTTCGTTATGTTGCCGATGCAACTGGGAATGATTTAAATGACGGACTGACTCCTCTTACTCCCAAACGAAATATCCAAGCGGCTATTAATAGTTTTGCAAGTTGTCCAACTTCTGACTGTGCTGTACTTGTGGAAGGAGGATCCTATGATCCAGCTGTCATTGGCGGAACCATTCAACTTGTATCTGGAATTTCATTATACGGCAGTTATGTTCCTACAACTAATTACGGAACTTGGAATCCAGACGCTCACTCCTCCGTAATACTTATGGATACAACCCCTGCCGGTTGTTCCATTTCATCTGCAACTGCACCGTGTGCTTCTATCATAGGAGATGCATCTGTTACAAATAACGTAACCATCTCTGGTTTTAGAATTCAATCTGGACCGGATATTGCACCTAACATGGCAGGAGTCTTTTTGAATTCCACAAACAATGTACGCCTCATCAATAATGATATTAATGGAGGATCGGGTACGAACGGCTCTTCGGGTGTTCATGCCATCAATAGCAATCCCTATCTAATTAAAAATACCGTTGATGGAGGCCTTTGTGGGTCAGCCGGCTGTTATTCTGTTGGACTCTATATTTCCTCGACTACCGTTCTCACACCCATTGTATTAGCCAATATCATTGCGGGTGGGAATATACCATCTACTGTAAATGGAAAATCAAAGGGGATTCAGTATATAGGTTCGACAGGTTTGGATGTAACCAATATCCGAGGAAACCAAATACTAGGCCAAAACGTAGATACAACAACTTCCACCACAAGTGATAGTATTGGTTTTGATATCAATGCGGGAACCAGTTCCACAGGGATTCTATCGGGAAATATCATAACATCCAGTGCAGGTTACAATTCAATGGGTATCCGTATCTCACCTGCTACTTCAATCCAAATTGGATCAACTACTCAAGGGAACTTAATTACTTCTGGAAATGCAGTGAGTGGGTCATACGGAATCTGGTTAACTTCCGGACATATCGTACGACGAAATCAAATCCAAACAGGTAACACTCTCAGTGCTGCCTTAACTACATCCACAGGAATTCTTTCTTTTTCTGGTGGAACTGCCACAATTGAAAATAATGCCCTAGTCATTGGAAATGCAACCTCAACGGCGGCCACAGGAACGGTAATCGGAATTTATGGCGGAACTTCCTTCACCGCTGCATCCAGTATCACTGGCAATTACATGCGTTTAGGTACTGCATCCGGTGGAACCGCAACTTCCGTATCAGGAATCCAACTTTCCTCACCCTTAGCAATGTTAATCGCAAATAACTGGATCCAAAATGGAATCAGTTCTGCACGGGCAAGAGGTATTGAACTTTCTGGAATATCCAGTGCCATTCGAATTTACCATAATACAGTGAATAGTGGATCGGGATCTGTAGGAAACGAAGCCGTTTTGTATCTAAACAATACTTCTTCCTTAGCAGACATCCAAAACAATGTGTTCCTCTTGAATAACAATTCAGGGAACAATGCTTGTATTTATAACGCAGGTCTTGGATTACAAACTGCAATTCGTTTTAATGTTTTATTTAATTGTCTCATTAAAGTACATCATAATTCGTTAGACTATACAGACCTTTGTGCAGGCGGGATTTTTGGTACACCCTCTTGTGTCCTACCACTTGGGCTTGCGGCAAACTTTGGCGACAACCTAATACTAAATCCAAATTTTGTTTCAAACTTTGGAGCCGTTGCTGTTTACACTCCACAACCGACAACATCTTGTTTGATTACAAAATCAACGAATCAAATCATTACGAACAGTTATAATGGAAATGGAACAAGGCCCGGAAGTGATGGGGCTGTTAGTCTTGGGGCTGTAGAATACGACCAAGTTTGTACTCCCTAATCAAAAGTGATTAGGGGTATAGAATACAATTTTTTTCTTTTTAAGGTAAAACGTAAATTCCAACGCGGTCATTGTACAAACTTCCAATGTACAATTGCCTTTTTTTCTCTAAAACACTTGTTACTTCTTTTAAGTGTTCCCCACCTGGATCTTGTAAGGTCATAAGTACTTTTCCGTTTCCATCCATTTTCAGTGCGTAACCGTAAGGTTCTGCCTTTGGCCAGAGGAATTTTGGTAAAAACGAAATCATTCTTTTGACAACTGGGGACGGATGCATATTATCCATACGATCATTTCTTACAGTAAACAAAGCCACCCAGAAGTCACCATTTTCGTTTCGAGTGATATTATCAGGAAAACCGGGAAGATTTTCTATGACAGTTTCTTTATTACCTTTTTTAGGACCTTTTAACCAAAGTTTTGTGACCTTATAACGATAGGTTTCATTTACAAGAAGGTAATCCTCATTTTTGGATAAGGCAATCCCATTGGCAAAATACAATCCGTCCGCGAGAAGTTCTGTTTCTTTAGTTTTTGGGTCATATACAAAAACACGTCCATAAGGTCTTGCTTCTAAAAGATCATATAAATATTCTTTTTGTTCATACACGGAGGCATCAGAAAAATAAATTTTACCATCTAAAGCAATGTCCAAGTCGTCTGTGAATTGAAAAGGTTTACCTTTGTATTCGGAAACAAGGACAGTCAACTTTCCTGACTTATCCATGGACAAAAGCCCACGATACGCATCTGCAATGATGAGGTTTCCTAATTTATCAAACTGGATTCCTAAAGGTCTGCCACCTGTTTTAGCTATCGGTTTGATTTCCCCTTTGAGAGTGATTCGTATGATACGACCTTCTTTGTCCCCACCATATATGTTCCCATCGGCATCGACATCCAGTGATTCCAAACCTTTCACTTTTCCAATAGCAAGTAAAATGGATTTTTGTAGTTCGGTATTAGGTGCGTAAATTCCAACTGCTTCTGGTTTGGTTGGTGGTTCATAAGCCACAGGTTCAAATGTCCTACAAGAAACAAAAACCGAAAAAAGAATGATAGTAGTTCCTAGATTTTTCATTTTGAATGTTTCTCCTTCCCAATCAAAGCATCTTTTAAAGCCCAACGTTCATCCACCCATCGTTTCATTTTTTTTGACATAGGTGCAAACTGTTCGTTTTCTTCCACTGGAACAGCTGAAGCAGGAATTACATCCACAAACACTTTAAGTTTACGGATTTTACCTTGCATCAGCTCTAAAAAACTGGGATTTTCTGTTGGATAAACGATTGTTAAATCGATAAAAGCATCAAGCGAATTCTTTAGTGCCGTAGACACGACCGAAATCCCTCCACTATGAGGACGGAGTAAATTTTCGTAAGGATTTTTCTTTTGTAACTTCTGAACACGTTCAGGGGTCCGACGATGGCCTTCGAGAAAGTTCAAAATAGAAAAAGGCATTCCCGCAAATTTCTCACATACTTTTTTTACGTTTTCCAAATCTTTAGAAGCAAGTTCTGGATTTTTTTTCAACTGCTCTTTCGTACTTCTTTTTACAAAGGGAAAGTCTAACGCAAGCCATGCATGGCCGAGAATAGGAACATATTTTAACGAATCTTTGATGAAAAACCGAATGAGAGGGATTTTTCGATTGAGAACCGACTGAATGATATAAATATCGGACCAAGATTGGTGATTACAGATAATCATATAACGACCGTCATGTTTTAAATCTTTATAAGAATCCCCTATCACTTCAAACTGGACACCATATAACATTCTTGAAATCCGATAGTTGTTTTCGATCCAGATCTCACCCACTTTCAGAAGAAGCCTGTCACCTAACCTTCTTGCTGAACCTGTAGTTACCAGCTTCCAAATGTACAACGGATACATAGTTGGTATAATCGATAACAAATTCAAAAGAAACAAAATATAAGCGATAATTAAACCCAAAGAAAATCTCCCAATTAAAACGTAATACCAAATCCGGGAATGGTAACATTATCCATAATCCCGATATCCTCTCTCCAAACCAAGTAGCACTCCTGATTCCGTATGGGAATCGTTCCCACTCTACTACCATATAGGGTTCATTATGACCAGCAGAAGAATAAGTCAATTGACTTTCCTCCAAATTCAAATCCACGGCGACGGCTTAAATTGAATCAATCTTTCACCACATCAATCCATAAAAATTTAATTGAGTTCTTATCATACAGCAACGTTTTTTGTATTGTGTTTGGTATAATCTATTTCAGATTTCCCTAAACAAATCACCGAATGAGTCTGGTTGACTTTTAAATTTCTTCTTCTCGATTCACTGAACTCAGGGTAAAGGCAGGTTTACAAACGGACCAATATTCTGCCTCATCCGAAAAAGGATTAGAATATCGAACATTTGTTCCTTTTTCAATGAGGATTGATTCACCCGCAGATAGAACCAGTTTTTTTCCATCTACCTCAATCTGTTTTTTACCACGAACCATAAGTGTCCACTCATCAAAGTTAGGTGTTTGAAACGGCTCACCCCAACCAGGTGGTGCGACCATATGTGCGATTGAAATGTCGGAATTCCCTGTCGAAGGAATTCCAAAATGTTCGGCAATTGTTTTCCCACCGGGAACAGGAATTTGAATGGGGGTTTTTTGGTGTTTGAAACCCATATTTAAAAACCGGGAAATTTATAACTAAATTTATGTTTAATAAGATCTTCCGTATAGGCCCATAAATTCCTTCTGGCAGAAAGATCATAAGATGGATCGGAACTTTTTGTGATTTTCTTTTTTACAAAATACTTACCCGAAACCGATGTTACAGATGGATCTGTTGCAAGAAATATAGAAGTTTCCGCACCTTTATCTTCTGAGATAGCAAAAACATTTTGAGCAAAAGTCAAAAGAACTTTCGCCAAACCATCATTATTTTGACCGAATTTGGTTTTTACAAATCCAGGATGTAAACAATTAACAGTAATTTTTGTTTGATTCAAACGTTCTGCGAGTTCGTAGGTAAAATAGATATTCATCAATTTAGATCTTTGGTATTGTTTCCAACCAGAATAATCCTTTTCGCCTAACAAATCGCTGAAATCTAAAGAAACACCCATATGGGCACGAGAGGCAACATTGACAATTCTTGCCTCACCTGCTTTTTTCAAAGAAGGAAGTAAACCTAGAGACAATATAAAATAGTTCAAATGATTCAAAGCAAATGTGGATTCAATTCCCTCTTTGGTAATTGTATGTTTATCAAAATAAGCTCCCGCATTATTGAGTAAAACATCAATTTTGGGGTGATCCTTACGAATTGTTTCTGACAATAAAAAAGTTTCTTTTGCAGAGGACAAATCGGCAACATATGAATGAACAACCGCACCTGTTAGTTGTAACGAGTAGACAAGTGCAGCTAATTTATCTGCATTGCGCCCCACTAATATCAATTCTTCTTTGTTTTTTGCAAAGGAATGTGCACATACCCTTCCAATTCCGTCAGTAGCACCAGTAATTAAAATTATCTTATTCATAAAATCATCCTCCTTGTATTTTCTTAGGAATGGTAAAAACAAACCGTGAACCGGAAACACCATCACTATCTGCAAAAAGAGTTCCACCATTCACAGTTACAAATTCATGGCAGAGCAAAAGTCCGATCCCATTCCCAGTTTCCCCACCAGTTCCAGTCGACTTAATCACTTCCCCTGCTTTAAAAAGTTTATCGATTATGGTTTTGGACATACCCACTCCTGAATCGATAACCGAAACTTGCCAATCCCCATTCACATCCAAAGCTTGAATCAAAATTTCACCATTGGTGTGGCTGAACTTTAACGCATTCGAAACTAAGTTTCGGATTACAGTAATGATCATTCTATCGTCGCAAAATACCATTGCATGAGAAGGGACTTCTACTTTAAAACTGATACCTTTGTTGGAAGCACTCAAAACAAAAAGCTCCAAACATTCTCTTACAATGTTATCTAACCTGTAATAGTGAGGACGAAACTCTTCCTGGCCTCGTTGTAACTTAGACCATTCTAATAGATTTTCTAATAAGGAAAAAACAGATTCCGTGGCATCAACCAAAGATTGTGTCATTCCGGCAAGGGCATCTTCTTTCTTTTTCATGTCCTCATTCAATACTTTGAGTAACATTTTAATACCAGCAAGTGGGCCACGTAGATCGTGGGAAATAATCGACAAAAAACGATCCTTGGTTCCATTAGCGACCATCAACTCACGGTTGACGTTAGACATTTGTTTTTCTAAATTTCGTTGTTCTGTGTTATCTCTAAAAACAATAACCATCCCAATTTTTTTACGATTGGCATCACGAATCTGTTTGGCGGTTACTTCCCAATATTTATCGTCTTTTTCCCAAATCCATTTTGTGAGTGTACGTTTATCCGATAAATGATCAAGGCGGGAAATAATACCTGGGGCAGATGCAAAAAAATACTTATATGAAAGTAAGGTAGAGTTTTTGGAAGCAACATGAAATAAATGTTCTGCCGCCATATTCCAATCTACAATTCGATTATTTGAATCGAGAATCACAACTGCTTCATCTAATTCGTCTACAATCTCTCCACGAACCAATGGAACCAAATCGAACATACGATAATATCCAATGGCAAAGAAAATAAGAATCACCTGAATAGTACTCATCACCGCAGTGATGTTGAGCCCCGGCAAGGGTCTAAAACCTAATTTATGTAAAATTGCAGTTACCCAAATAAAAAGGTACGACAATAGAATCAGTGTATACCTTCGCCTTTCGGTTGACTTTGATATAAAGATTCCTTTAATTAATAAATACCCAACAAATACAGACCAGAAAAATGAAAAAAAATAAGAAACAACAAACCCACCAGTATTGGTTTCTTGAACCCACTGTATTCTTCCATTGATATCCACTAAATAAGTATCTAGTGTTAAGGTTTTAAAAATAGGATCAAGGACACAAACCACCAATGTCAAAAGAGGTTGTATGGTCAAAAGAACCCAAAATCTTTTAGTCAACAAATGTTTGTTTTGTGTAAATTCTAACGAAACAAGAACCATACCCACATTGGCAAGAGACACACCAATGTATAACAGAGAGATAAAGGATCTGTGTAAAGCTGGGCTGATAAATATAAAATCGATTCCATAGAATCCGGTCCACATTAATGAACCGAAAACTAAAACTAAAAGGTATTTAACAAGATCAAGGCGGAAGGATTTTAAAACGAATAGCCCCAATACAAGATTGAAGCCGAATGCTAGAAATAAAAGTAGACTATATGGATGGAATTGCCACAAACTAAGTTTCTTCGCTACTTAGCATTTCACAATTTCCGTCAAAAACAACACCATCAGCAATTTGAAGTTTTGCTGTACGAATATTACCTTGGACTTTTCCTGTTGCTAACATTTCCAATCTTTGTGTGGCAGTTACGTTCCCAATGATGGTTCCACCGACAACAACAGTACCTGCTTTGATGTTTGCTTTCACTCTAGCACCTTCACTGATTACAAGGTAACCATCAGAGATGATTTCGCCGGTGAAATCACCGGAAATTTGTAAAGGTTTCTTGAACGCTAAAGTTCCGCTAAATGCTGTTTCTTTTCCGAGGATAGTGGCAATTACTCCGTGTTCGGTGATGGTTGTTTGCATTTCTTTTTTTGACATAGTTCCTATTTAGTTTTCATATTATACACGCCGTCCCAATCTTCTGGTGGAGGGTCTGCAATATAATCGTCACATCTTTCAATGTATAATTTCGAAGGGCCATCATCAGGATGAATCGCAAGTCCCTTTTTGAACTCTTCTTTCGCTTCCGCGAACTTTCGCGACTTGTACAAGGAAAGTGCGTGGTTGTAATGAACAAGCACTGCCTTCATTTTATCACTAACGATCATTTGGGCTCCTTATAGAAAATAACAACGGCAGTTGCGTAATGGTCAGCATGGCTGATGGATACGGAACTTGTTGTAAATCCTTTCTCTCGGAAAAACTTCTCAGTTTTCCCATGGATGACTAGCGTTTTTTTACCAAAATTTGTACCCGCGAGTTCAATCTCACGCATATCCGCAACTTCCCCCGGATTTAGGTTTAGGGCCTTAATTACGGCTTCTTTACAAGCAAATCGGCCCGCGAGAAAGGGAACGGGGTCTTTGTGTTTGTGACAGTATTCCACTTCTTCATCGGTAAAAACCCGTTTCAAGAACCGGTCCCCATGTTTTTCAAGGAGTTCACGGATCCTTTGGTTTTCAACAATGTCGTTCCCGACGGATAACATAAGATGATTTATTATTTTCGTCGAAGTTCTAATAGTCGAGCAAATAATATATTGTTTTCCTTGTGGTAGGGACGTCTGAGCTGCACTCTTTCAGAATAATCGAAGGCAGCAGAAAAATCACCGTTTTCATACAAGGCTTCTGCAATATAAAATAATGTTAGGCTGTCCGAAGGATTTTTTTGGACATAGTTTACCGCAAATTCAAGAGGGAACGCAGACATTCTGTGTTCTGTATATAAGTATATTTTTTGGACCGAAAGTGGTGCCTCGTGAATCGAGGCAAAATTGTTAGAAATTATTTGTTCCACGTCAGTCCATTTTTTTTGTTTATACAATGTAAGTGCCCTTAGATAAACAAAATGTTTAGGGTGGTTGGAAAGAACATGAATGGGCGATCCCTCTCCGATGTATTCCACTCGAATGAGGGATAAATCATCAATCAATTCACCATGACTTTTGATTGCATCGCGAATGGATTCCAAATCCCCTTGCCCTTCTAGTGTTGTTTTTAAAAAAAGTTCGTCATCTTCATTAACTTCCATTTCGACTTCAGAACCGATCAAAATATCATCTCGTCCATCGGAACCAACAAGTAACAAATCTCCTTTCTCAAGTTGAAAGGTATTGACTTGCAGGGCTTTTTTTGATGCCAAAAGCCCTAACTTCGCACAAACATAGTTATGTGGCAGAAAAAAAGTTTTATGATTTCTGTAAATCACAGGCCTTGGATGTTCAGCATTTAAAAAATAAAAAAATCCAGTTTCGTCATCGATCAAACAAAGAAACATAGAAATGAGCATGGATCCGTCAAAGGTCACAAGAGTGCTATGTAATTCAGTATAAGCATTACTCACCCATTTTTCAGGAGTGATATCCCGCACTTCTTCCGATTGACCATTTCTTTTAATGATGGCTTCAAATACAGATCCAATCACAAGGGCACCACTCGCTCCTTGCATCGATTTACCCATTGCGTCCCCATTCAGAACAACTATGTATTTTTTGTTTTGTAATTGGATCGAAGAAGAGACACATAAGTCTCCCCCAATTTCAGAATTCCATTGTTTGTAAGAAAACTTCTTCTTTTGTTCAGTAAGGAACTGAATATTCATGTTTGAGGAGGTGGCAAGGTTTTGTGTCAAAGGTTCAATGAGTAACGAGGCCAAAAAGTAATCCCCATCTTGTTGTTCCTTAAGACCTTTCACTTCGGTTAACGCGTAATTCAGTTCCTTGGTTCGTTCATCAACCTTTTGCTCCAAGTTGGTATACAAAAGGGAATTCTCGATAGAAACAGCAATTTGCGAAGATAAAATTTTTAAAATTTCTACACGACCAGGTGTGAAAGCATCCGTTGTTAGATTATTTTCTAAATAAACAATACCAACCACAGTCCCGTGACTTAAAATAGGATAACATAATAAAGACTTAGGAAGTGTTGATTTTACGTACGGGTCGTTCTTAAAATCACCTTCTCTAGCGGCATCTCCACAAATTACAACAAGCCCAGTCCTCACCACATAACCGATGATCTGCGAAGGAATTTTATTTTGATTCACATAGGCAACTGGTTCTAAAAAGTCTATAGCAAAGGGTGATTCCGAGTAAACAAAAACTGATTCTTTTTCTGCTTCTGATTCAGCCAAAACTTGCCAACCCGAGTCAGATTTGAGTATAAAGTATCCTCTTTCCGCCCCGGCATTTTCGATGAGAATTTTCATCATCTTTTCCAGAAGACGATTGAGTTGGATTTCTCCAGAAATGGTTTGCGAAGCTTTGATTACCGTATTAATATCTAAAGAAGATCCTACATCTCCAAAAATATCTTTTGTTGTACTAAATAGAGAAAGACTATCAGTGGAGTCGGTTCTAAAGTTTCGACCGATGTATTTTTTTAAAGAAATATGGTTTGCTTCAAGTTGTTTTACTTTAGATAAAAAGCCGTATTTCCCATATCGGTAATGGGCTTCCACCAAATGTAGGTTACTGTATTGTTCGAATCCGGTTTCCTTCCACATCCGAACCAAAAACTCGTTTGCAATGGCTTCTTCCAATATATAACTTGATTCGCGCGCGGAAGAAATCGCCGCTTTACAAGCGATTACTGCCTGCGTTTTTTCATTAGCAAGGTATAATAACAGTGCAGAAATGATTTCATATTTATGGGCGAAGTTTTCGGGTGAACTCTTTGCCCATACCTTCATTCGTTTTTCAAATCCGTATAATCTTTTTTTCAGGGTTGCGGTTGTGACTCCCGGCGGATTTTTTTCGTCTACAATCAACGAAAAAGCAACTAGCGCTCCAAGGAATACATGTTCAGGAACAAACATCATTCCAAACATGGCACCTTCTAAAGTATCTAATTTTGTTGAGTATTCGTAAGCTTTTCCTTTGTCTCCGAGAAAGTATTCGATTCGCAACTTACATAAATAATAATCGAAGAGAGCATTGGCATTACCAGTGGATAACCATTCGGCAACCGTTTCTGTTTCAGAAAAATATCTGCCTTCCAAACACATGGAGTCGGCGGATTCCCCTCTCATGTTTTCAACCAATTGAAGATTGAGACGGTGCACTTGGTAAGCGTGGTTTTGACGTAAACTTAAGAGAGAAGCATCGTAACGAAGTTGGCTTTTGTAAAGGTCTTCTAAATTTTCGCGGAAAGCCAATCCTTGAAAATGGATATTATTCAAAGAATAAGAAGAATATTGTAAATCACCCGTCTCCATTCCGGCAAGAAAACTTTCCCAAAAAATAGGACGGCTATCTCTTGTATGATTTTTCCATGGAGAAATCATACATGCAAACATAAACAAGGTTCTACAACGAAACGTTTTTGCTTCAAGTGAATCAAGTAACCGAACACCTAACTGGCCAAACTTCAATCCATCATCATAATTCCCCAAACCAGAACCTTGGATGATCCCCATCGCACAAAACCCGAATGCACTGATTTCACAAAGCCCGTATCGTAAAGTGTGATTGACAAGTTTCAGAACAATCACAGGAAATAAATTTGGTTCTGCAAGAAAGGAAGGTGCAATACAAGCATTCAGAAGCCGCATGATTGCTAAATATTTCGGATCATCGGAAACAGGTAAGTTTTCCAAACTTTCAATGGACCTTCTACCTAACTTAAATTTAAACTTTAGGATCTCACGAAGCGGAGATAAAGGACCAGCTTTTTTTGGTAATCTTACACCGAGTAACTTTAAGGCTTGTTTGAGTGTCTCCAAAACCTCTTTCATTTTGTTTTGAGTCACAAGCATAGAAGATTGGAGTTCGTAGACTAGAATTTTATCTAAGTCATTCCGAGCAAACTTAAGGATATAATTAAAACTTTTTTCAGCTGCTTCAAAGTTTTTAGAAAGATAGGCAGATCTTGCATAAGCCAAATGGAGTTTTAAAGTATTCTCATATTCAGAATTCCATTCGTCATCCGTCATGAGCCCGGCCATCCGATCAAAGAAAGTAAAGGCGGCATCATATGCAGATGAATTTAATGCTTTAAAACCTGCCTTTTCGTTTAAGATCCGTAACTCGGCTAACTCTTCACTACCCTTCATTTGAGAAGAACCCAAATTCAATTGGTTTACAATGGTAAACAAATGATCTTCTAGTTTGTATTTGTAAAGAATAGAAAGATAGGTTTTTCCAATTTTATAATGTAACTTTGATTTTTCTTCAGGGGAAATAATTTTATAAATTGCTTCCCGTATTTTGTCATGAGTGAAGTTTGCATCCTCCATTCCAAGAATCAGAAACTCTTCATTAGCTAGAGAAACCAAATCCATAGATGCTTTGTGAAATGGTCTTTCTGAAATCGTAGCATAGATATCGTGACGGAACCAGTTTCCAATACAAGCAGTGAGTTTGAGGGCATCGATTAATTCGGCAGACTGAAGATTAATTTTATCTATGATTAAATCGATGACATTATCTGAGATATTTACTGAATCGATTTTATCTTTATCCCAAGACCAATGATCATCTGCAAAATAAATATAAGACCTTTCATAAAGGTTCTTAAACATTTCGTTTACATGAAATGGATTTCCTTTGGTTTTTTTCCAAAGCACTTCGGCGATGGGTCGAATTTCCGATTCCGGGACCACCAGTGTTTCCGAAACCAATAGAGCAACATCTCGTTCTCTGAGTGGTTCTAAACGAATCTCGGAAACAGGAATTTGGTTTTCATGAAGTTCTTCCAATAACCGAGAGAAAGGATCGGTTGGAAACACTTCGTTGTCTCGATAGGACAATATAATAAAAAAATGCGATATTTCTGGATCCGTTAAAACTTCTTTTAATAGAAGAATACTCGAAGAATCAGCCCACTGCATATCATCTAAAAACAAAACAACAGGATGTTCTTTCGTACAAATGGTTCGAAGAAACTTTCGAAAAACTAAATGAAATCGATTTTCTGTCTCTAAACTATCAAGTTCTGGTGGCGCCGGCTTATCACCTAATAACTGTGAAAGTTCGGGAACTACATCAATGATTAACTTTGCATTGGCGCCGAGTGCATTAGAAAGTAAGGTTTTCCATTCTTTTACCGATGATTCACTTTCCGAAAGTAACTGTCGGACAAGACCTTGTAAGGCTAAATTGATCGCACGATATGGAATCGATTTTTTATATAAATCAAATTTACCTGAGGCAAAGTATGCTTTTTCTCTTGTAACTGGTTTTTGGATTTCATTGATGAGTGCAGACTTTCCGATTCCAGATCTACCCGAGATCAAAAAAATTTCAATTTTACCTTCTGTCGCATCCAAAAATTTTTCTTCGAAGATTTGGAGTTGGGATTCTCTTCCGTATAATTTCTTTGGAATTTGAAACCTTGAGGATTTATCATTTTTGGCAAGTTCCATCTGGAACTGATTTAGAGCCTCACGTCCATTTTCTAAAAGAACGGATTGGATTGCTGATAAATCCGAAAGTAAACCAGTCGCTGTCTGGTAACGATCTTCCGGGTTTTTTTCCAAAAGTTTCATAATCAGATCAGAAATAATTTTTGGAGCCCCTGTTCTTTCTTTGGGAGAAAGTGGTGTTTTTGCTAAGTGTGCATGCACCATCTCCAAACTATCTGTATATAAAAAGGGAAGATCTCCTGTGATTAACTGATATAAGGTGACGCCGAAAGAATAAAAATCTGTTCTATAATCTACAGTCCGATTCATCCGGCCAGTTTGTTCAGGAGAAATATGTGCAAGAGTCCCGGTTAAGTTTTGATTCATCGGAAGATAAAAACTTCGATGAGTCAAAAGAGTTGCTGAACCAAAATCAATTACCTTTAAAGTTCCAGTATCTGGATTATAAATTATATTCTGAGCTTTAATATCATTATGAACAATTTTTGCTTTATGAATGTCTATAAGGGCACGACAAACCTCAATGGCAATATTCAAAAAAGTGGCGATATTACTATACTTTCCACTTAACTGTAATTTAGCGAGATCTGTATAACCAACATTAGGAAATACAATGGCAACTGTATTTTGATAAGATTCTAAATCTAAAGGCCTTAACGTATACGTTGAATCAATGGATCTTAGAATTTCAAATTCACTTTTAAAACGTGTGATCTCTTGATTGTCTGGATAATCACGATTTAATAATTTGATCACAACGGAACCACCGGTCGTGGATTCCCCTGTATAAACAGAACTTCTTTTCCCTAAATGAAGTTCCCTGATCGCCTTATATTTTCCTACAGTAAACAATGAAGTTCCTTATCTAGCTGTTTTGCCACCGTCTACTGGTATCACAGCCCCTGTGATAAAAGCAGCTCCGTCTGTTGACAACCAAACACAAGTTTTTGCAACTTCTTCTGGTGTTGCCATTCTACCCAAAGCATAGGATTTCATTCTTTCTTTTTTTACTTCTTCAGGGTTCGGAACGTTCGCATAAAATACATCATCCATTTCAGTTTGGATTCCACCAGGGCACAAAGCAACCACACGAATTCCTGCCGATCCATACTCCAAAGCGGCCGATTTAGTGAGCCCGATGATTCCGTGTTTTGTCATGGAATAAGGGCCGGCTTTTTCCTTTCCTCGAACACCCAAGGCCGAAGATACATTGATGATCACACCACCCTTCCCCTGAGCCAAAAATTGTTTTAACTCAAATTGCATAGAAAGAAAGGTTCCTTTTAAATTTACATCCATTACAGAATCAAAAATATCTAATGGATAATCAGCGGTGGCTTTCAAAACTCCAGAAATCCCTGCATTATTAACCGCAACATCGATAGATCCATATTTGCTGACAATTGATTCAACAAAATTACGAACCGCTTCCGATTGTGTGACATCACAACGAACAAAAATTCCAGTGCCACCTTGTTTTTCAAGAAGGGCTAAAGTCTCTTCTCCTTCTTGTTTTCGTCTTCCGCAAAACCCAACCACATAACCAGCGTTTGCAAATTCCAAAACAATGGATCTACCGAGTCCAGAAGTTCCGCCGGTTACTAATGCTACTTTTTTTCCGCTCATTGGATTTCCCTTTCTTCGATCAAACGTCCGTAACGATTGATTGCTTCCTTTACATTTGCCCGATCCAATTCGGAAATCGATTCAAAACGAAAACCGGCAAAGAAGGTGTCCTCATTATTATCGTCTTCTTTGACCCATAATAAAATACAAGTTCCATGAACGAAACCGACAATATCAAAATGCATAAAAAATTCAAGTTGTTGGCTATTGGCCAAATCACCGGGATGAATCCCGGAGCAGCGCACCATAAACCCGGAATTTGAAATATTTTCGATGGTCGAAACAATATTACGTCCATTTTCCCTAACAGAAATGTTGTTCTTAAATTGATCCAGAATTCGAAATCTTGGATCGATTTCATATACTTCTTCCTGTGTGCTTTTTAAGCGTTTGTATACTTTTAATGGCAGAATACTTGCAGCCATTTCAATCCTGGTGATTTCTTGGTTTTCCTGATAGGCAGTGATTTCCAATTTCGAGTAATTCCAATAACCTGATTTACTGTTTTTGGTCTCAATGGCTTTCGCTCGTAATTTGATTGGCATGTTCATTTTGGCGTATTGGAAAAACTCTGAATTCAAATATAACAATAAAAAGGTGACCCCTTCAAATGGGACCTTTCCATACATATGATTACAAGCAATTCCGAATTGCCTCGCTGCCTCTACGATTTGCATTCCCGAAATATGTTTTAAATTGGGTGGTGAAAAAAATCTATGTCCGGGGGGGATATAAAGGTTCGCAAAAAAAGTATCCTTTTTCGGAATCTCAACTACTGGTTCAAAGATTGATGATATCCTTGATTTCTCTACATTGCCGACATAGTAGTCTCGACGTTTGATGATCTGAAGGATACGAATCTCATCGGATTCTGTGACTTTATCGTTTAATATATATTGTTGTAGTTCTGAATCAAAGTGATAGAAGGTGCTAATAAAATCTCTTTGAGTTTCATCGACTCCGGCATCTTCTAAAATTCTTTCCGCCGATTCTTTACGAATGCGATAAGGAATTGTTTTTAGTTGATAATAACTACCACTAGTATCTTGTCTTTTTGCATAGTATTGTAGCAAAAAATCGATTTCTTCACTACTTAGCTTAGGAAAGAGATGTTCCTCCATGATTACAGATGTAATCATTCTAGGCAGAGCCCTTCGAATATTGGAAACAAAACTATCATCTTGATAGTAAGTTCTTGTATAACGTTTATCGAGAGGTAAAACTGCTGGAAATTCTTCTTTTTCAAAAACCTTCATATGGATCAACCGGAAATCTACTCTAGGGTTCGTCCGTAGATTCCGATGGGATAGAATTCAGCGCAACTAAATTAACAATGTATTGACAAATTTATGTCAATTTCACCTAACGATTGTTACGGAACAAGGTGCGTAATGTACAACGCGATCAGAAACACTTCCCATGATGAATCTTCCAAGAATTCCGTGTCCCCTACTTCCGATCACAATCAAATCTGCTTTTTCTTTTTCAGCAAGTTTACAAATTTCTTCGGCTGGATAACCTTCTATGACCACACGTTCCCATTTTACGGTGGTCTCATCCAAAATGGGATGTATTTTTTCAAAACGCTGCTCAGAGATCCATTTCACTCGGTCTTTCCCTGCTGGAGCCGCATCATAATACCCTGGCAAAGGACCAAAATCCTCAATCACTTCCACAATGTAACATTTTGCATTACTTGCCTTTGCGATAGCTAAACCAAATTCCAATGCTTTGGCAGAACTTGGAGAACCATCGATAGGGATGATCAGTTTTTGAATCAATTTTTCCATACAAGAAGTCTACCACCTTCTCTAGTTTCGAAAAGTGAAATTCCTTTGATAAATGTCAAAATTGGACGATTCCCAGAGTTTTTAGGAGTCCGAAGTATGAATGTGAGTTTTTAGCGAATTTGGTGGGATTACTTTTTCCCACCCTCATCTTCTTTGGTTAAATAATAAGCTACAAGAATCGGCAGTGTTGTGACAAGAATCACAAATACCGCCACCACATTGGTAACAGGCCTTTGCCTTGGACGAATGAATTCTGTTAACATCCAAATAGGAACCGTAGATTGTTGGCCTGCAGTAAAAGTTGTCACAATCACTTCATCAAATGATAACGCAAACGACAACATACCACCAGCTAACAAAGCAGTAGCGATATTAGGTAAAATAACAAAACGAAATGTTTGCCATGGATTGGCACCTAAATCCATAGAGGCTTCTACCATGGAATGCGAACTTCTTCGAAGTCTTGCAAGCACATTGTTATACACAGTTACAATACAAAAAGTTGCGTGAGCAATGACAATGGTCCAAGTACTAAAAGGAATTCCAAAAAGAGACATGGCAGAACGAAGAGAAATTCCCGTCACAATTCCGGGAAGAGCAATGGGTAAAATCACAAGAAAAGAAATCACTTCTCTTCCGAAAAATTTACTTCTGTAGACGGCAAGGCATGCTAAAGTTCCCAGAATGATTGCCATGACCGTGGAGATCGACGCCACTTGAGAAGACAAAATAATTGCTTCCCAAATATCATTTCTATCCCAAGCCACACCAAACCATTTTAGAGTAAATCCCGGTAACGGGAATTGAAATGTTTTTTCATCAGTAGAGAAAGCATACATGATGATGATAAAGATGGGGATATGAATGAAAAGAAAACCAAGAATGGTCGCAACTTTTAACCCGATGGTTCCAAAATTCCATTTAGAGGGCATCGAAAGCTCCTAATCGTTTTGCAATCATTAGGTAAACCATCATGATGACAATAGGGATAACTGAAAAAGCTGCCGCCAAAGGAATGTTACCTGCTGTTCCTTGGTGAGTATAAACGGCCATTCCGATAAAGTAACTAGAATTTCCAATAATGGTTGGAATGATATAATCACCTAACGTTAATGAGAACGTAAAAATAGAACCTGCCACCACACCCGGGAATGCCAAAGGTAATACAACTTTTCGAAACGTTTGAGCAGGTCCACCACCTAAATCAGATGATGCTTCTAAAAGTGATTTAGGAATTCGTTCTAATGAAGCTTGGATCGGAAGAATCATATAAGGAAGCCAAATATAAACAAAAACTAAAAACATACCAATATAGGAAAAGGATAAAGACGTTCCACCGATAACGGGAATGGCTAGAATTACATCCAATACATGTAATAGGCCAAGTTCCTCCAAACACCAAGTAAGAATCCCTTCTTTTGCCATAATGAGTTTCCAGGAATAAACCTTTACAAGGTAACTCGACCAAAGTGGAAGCATGACTCCCAAATATAAAACGGGTTTTAATTTAGGTCCTGCATACATCGCCATATAATAAGCAATAGGGAATGCAATGATCGCACTCACAATAGTGACAGTAAATGCCATAGTTGTTGTACGTATGATGATATCCCAATTTGTACTTTGACGAAATAGATCATAATAAGATTCTAATGTAAATTCTCGTTTGATGACTCCTGAAAAAGAATCAATAGAGAAAAAACTTTGAATGAGGAGTGTAAAAAGAGAACCCAAATACACAACCCCGAGCCAAATGAGAAGTGGCGCGAGTAATAAAAATATCGCAAGGCCCTTACGATAGAAAAGGAAAGTAAAAAACTTATCAAAGGTACTTGTCATTTACAAATCCTCAAAGCAGATGCATATCTGAATCTTTCCAACCCACAAGCACTTCCGAACCAACAGCAATGTTTTCTGCAGAAATTTTTAGGTTTTGAGTTGAGGCAATGATCCGAGAACCATTCGGAGTTTCAAAATGCATTTTAGAAGTAGCACCAGAATAGACTTGGCTTTTCAAAATAGCCTTAAAGGTTCTGTATCCCGTCGAGTGATTGTCTTCTTTAGCGTTAGCAAATACATGGACACGTTCCGGACGAATCATTCCTTTTCCATTTTGACCCGTTAGCCGTTTGGTTTCTTCTACGGAAAGGATATTTGAAGTTCCAACAAAGTTTGCTACAAATTCTGTTTTGGGACGATCGTATAATTCTTCTGGTGTGGCAATTTGCTCCACCTTACCTTTATTAAAGACGGCTATCCGATCGGACATAGAAAGAGCTTCTTCTTGGTCATGAGTGACAAAGATAAAAGTAATCCCTACTTCTTTTTGGATGGCTTTGAGTTCCAATTGCATCTCTTCTCGTAATTTGAGATCCAGTGCACCAAGTGGTTCATCTAACAAAAGTACACCGGGACGATTGATAAGAGCCCGTGCCAGTGCAATCCTTTGGCGTTGGCCCCCAGAAAGTTCTGATGGTTTGCGATTTCCTACATCTGGAAGACGAACCATGGAAAGCATCTCTGACACTCTTTGGTTCAATTCCTTAGTTGCAGTTTTTTTGATTTTTAAACCATACCCAACATTTTCTGCAACCGTCATATGAGGAAATAACGCATAGTCTTGGAAGACTGTGTTTACATTTCTTTTGTAAGGTGGAATGCCTGTGACATCAACACCTTCCAAAAGAACCCTTCCCGAAGTTGTATCTTGAAATCCCGCCACCATTCGGAGGCAGGTAGTTTTTCCCGACCCGGAAGGGCCTAACATTGAAAAGAATTCACCTTTTCTAATCCCGAAGGAGACATCATCCACCGCTATAAATTGGTCGAATTTCCTTGTGACATTTTGAAATTCAACATCGTAAACTTGGTCCATTCCTTCTCCTTCAGTATTCTATGATGTTAGGATCTTATTTACTTCCAATGATGGAAATATAGTCTTCAGCCCATTTTTTATAAGGTACACATTTTCTTCCACCGGAACAATCTTCTTTTGGAGTTCTCCAGAAAGAGATTTTTTCAAAGTTGTTGAATCCATTGACTGCACAACCTGTGTCTCCGAGAAGAGCGTTTCCTTTACAAGCAGATGGAACTGAAGGCACAGATCCAAACCAAGAAGCAAGATCACCTTGCACTTTTGGAGAAAGTGAATGTTCTAACCATTTGTATGCACAGTTTACGTGTTTTGAATCTTTATGAAGCATGGTACTGTCTGCCCAACCAGTTGCACCTTCTTTCGGAACGATAGAAGCTACAGGTTGTTTTTCACCAACAAGTAAATTAACTTGGAATGGCCATGTTGAAGAAGCAACAAGTCCTTCTTTTTTGAAGTCATCCACTTGAACCATTGCATCATGCCAATACTTCGGAACAAGTTGTCTTTGTTTTTTTAATAATTCAATGACTGCATTGTATTGTTTTTCATCCAATTCATATGGATCTTGGATACCCAGTTCTGGTTTTGCTTGTTTTAAGTATAAAGCAGCATCTGCAATATAGATTGGACCATCAAACGCTTGTACACGACCTTTGTTTGATTTCCCATCAGCCAATACTTGTTCTTCAAATACGACATTCCAACTTGTTGGAGCTTTTTTGAAAACTTTTGTATTGTACATAAGTACATTCGGGCCCCATTGATAAGGAACACCGTAATGTTTTCCTTCTACTGTATGCCAAGGAGCATTTTGTAAACGAGAGTCTACATTTTTCCAACTAGGGATTAGGTCAGTATTGATTTCTTGAACCTTTCCACCGGCAACCAAACGAAGAGATGCATCACCAGAGGCAGTAACGAGATCAAACCCACCTTCATTCATGAGTGCTACCATCTCATCAGATGTAGCGGCAGTTTTTACATTGACTTTACAGCCAGAACTTTTTTCAAATTCGGTGACCCAGTCATATCCTTTGTCTGTTTCACCACGTTCAATGTACCCCGGCCAAGCAACGATGGAAACTTCTCCTTCGCCTTGTCCGATTTCGGAAACCTTTGTTTCTTTTTTGCCGCAGGCAACCGTGAATGCGATTGCAAGAACTGCAACAGAAGAAATCACTCGTTTGTATGAATTGAATTTCATAAACCTATGTGCTCCTGGTTTTACTTATGTCAGGAATTAGATACCAACAATTCAAAATTAAGCAACCACTTCCTAGGTTTTCAAAAAAAAGGTAGGAATTTTTCTGCGGTGGGATTTCGATGAAAGCACAGGTTTCGTATGAAATACATCAAAGACAAAGACCTTTTCCGACAAGAAAACTTCATTGGTGGGGTTTGGTGCCCTGCAGAAAACAAAAAAGAAATTTTAGTATATAACCCCGCAAGCGGCGAAAGTATCGGTAACATTCCTCACTCGGAAGAAAAAGATACAACTCGCGCCATCCGTTCTGCAAAAGAAGCTCTCAAAGATTGGAAAACAAGACCAGCAAAAGAAAGAGCAGGAATTTTACGCAAATGGTTCCAACTCATGATGGACAACCAAGAAGATTTAGCTCTCATCATGACACAAGAACAAGGAAAGCCACTAACGGAGGCTAGGGGAGAAATAGCTTATGCTGCTTCTTACATCGAATGGTTCGGAGAAGAAGCAAAACGTTCTTATGGTGATATCATTCCTTCCCATAGAAAAGACACAAGAATTCTTGTTTTAAAAGAACCAATCGGTGTAGTGGGAACCATCACACCTTGGAATTTTCCTGCGGCTATGCTTGCTAGAAAAGTAGCACCAGCACTCGCAGCAGGTTGCACTGTTGTTTCGAAACCAGCGGAACTCACACCCTACTCTGCATTGGCAATGGCCGTTCTTGCGGAACGAGCAGGACTCCCGAAAGGAGTTTGGAATGTGTTAGTTGGTGATCCAATCAAAATTGGGAAAACCATTTTAGAAAGTAAAGAAGTTCGTAAACTTAGTTTTACGGGATCTACAAATACTGGAATTTATCTGATGGAAAAATCAGCAGCCACTTTAAAAAAACTCTCACTCGAATTAGGGGGCAATGCTCCCTTTATTGTTTTTGAAGACGCTGATATGGACGAAGCCATCAAAGGCGCCATGTTATCCAAATATAGAAACACAGGACAAACCTGTGTATGTGTGAATCGTTTCCTTGTCCAGGCCTCCGTTGCTGATGTGTTTGCCAAAAAATTGGCTGACAAAGCGAAGGAACTTGTGGTTGCCAATGGTATGGAACCAAATGCACAACAAGGCCCACTCATAAACGATACCGCTCTGGAAAAAGTAAAATCACATATTGCCGATGCTCTTTCTAAAGGTGCAAAAATCCTTACCGGCGGAAAAGAACACACTCTCGGTGGCAATTTTTTTGAACCTACCGTGCTTTATCCCGTGAATTCATCCATGGTGGTGACAAAAGAAGAAACCTTTGGTCCAGTCTCTTGTATCCAAACCTTCCAAACAGAAGAAGAAGCTGTAAAGTTGGCCAATGACACTGACTTCGGCCTTGCTTCCTATTTGTACACAAAAGATATGGCTCGCATTTTTAGAGTCGCCGAACAACTAGAATACGGAATGGTGGGAATCAACGAAGGTTTAATTTCTTCAGAACAAGTTCCCTTCGGCGGTGTTAAATTCTCAGGAATGGGACGCGAAGGTTCTAAATATGGACTCGATGATTATACAGTAACCAAATATCTCTGCCTCGGAGGAATCACATGACGGGCAATCAAAAACAAACCAACCAAACTTTATGGGAAAGAAGACTCGCAAATGTTCCAAGAGGTGTGACAACCGCCTATCCGGTATTTGCTGAAAAAGCAAAAAATGCAGAAATTTGGGATATCGAAGGAAATAGATTCATCGACTTTGGGGGCGGAATTGGAGTTCAAAATACCGGTCATTGCCATCCAAAAGTAGTCGCTGCCATCCACAAACAAGTGGACCAGGTTTTGCATACAGCTTTCCAAATTATGCCTTATGAACCTTATATAGTTCTCGCAGAAAAACTAAATGCCAAAGCACCCATTGAGGGAGGAGCCAAAACCATCCTTTTTTCATCTGGGGCAGAGGCTTTAGAAAACGCAGTCAAAATTGCAAGAGCAGCAACGGGGCGACCAGGGATCATTAGTTTTCTTGGTGGATTTCATGGAAGAACCATGATGGCCCTTGCCCTCACAGGAAAAGTTGTGCCTTATAAAAAAGGATTTGGGCCTTTCGCTAGTGATGTTTACCACATTCCTTTTCCTATGGAATATCATGGTGTCACAGAAGACGACTCCATAAGAGCCCTAAACAATTTGTTTAAAGCAGATATTGATCCATCACGTGTAGCAGCCATTGCCATTGAACCCGTACAAGGTGAAGGTGGATTTTATATTGCTTCTCCTAGTTTCCTAAAAAAGCTTAGGGCCATTTGTGATGAACATGGAATCCTTCTCATTGCTGATGAAGTACAGTCCGGTTTTGCAAGAACAGGAAAACTATTTGCGATCGAACATTCCGGAATCAAACCAGATCTCATCACTACAGCAAAATCACTCGCAGCAGGGATGCCTCTTTCTGCAGTGATAGGAAAAACTTCCATTATGGATGCTGTAGAACCGGGTGGGCTTGGCGGAACTTATGCAGGAAATCCAGTAGCTTGTGCCGCAGGAATTGCCGTCATGGATCTTATCGAAGAAGAAGGAATTTTAGATAAGTCTGTCAAACTCGGAAAACTATTAGTAAACGAACTGAATGAAATCAAAAAAACCTATCCTCATATTGGCGAAATACGCGGGTTAGGTGCTATGGTTGCTTTCGAACTGGTAGAAAACGGGGATGCCAGTAAACCTTCTGCCGATTTAGCAAAAAAACTAACAGCAAAAGCACTAGAACATGGACTTGTTTTACTTTCTTGCGGTGTGTATGGAAACGTGATTAGAATTTTGGTTCCGATTACCGCAGAAGAGTCTATTGTCAAAGAAGGACTTTCAATCATAACAAAATCATTAAAGGAAATTTGAAGCAGCATGAAACAATTTAAACTTTGGATTGATGGAAAGTGGACAAACACAACCGGCGGGAAACTCATGGACATCGAAGATCCTGCCACTGGCAAAAAAATTGCAAAGGTAATCGATGCGAGTGCCGCCGATGTAGACAAAGCAGCTAAGGCCGCTCACAAAGCTTTTTATGATGGAAGATGGTCAGGGATCACTCCAGGCGAACGTTCCAAAGCCATTTGGAAACTCGCCGATCTTTTGGAAGAAAAAACAAAAGAATTTGCAAAAGCAGAATCTTTGAATGCCGGAAAACCTTATAAAAACTTAAGTCTTGCAGGAGACATCCCTTTTGCAGTCGATAACATTCGTTTTTTTGCCACGGCTGCTCGTGATGTTCATGGAAGCCGCGCAAACGAATACCAACCAGGATATACATCCATATTACGCCGGGAACCCGTTGGTGTTGTGGGCCAAATTGCTCCTTGGAACTATCCACTTCTTATGGCCGTTTGGAAATTTGGACCAGCTCTTGCTGCGGGTTGCACTGTCATTTTAAAACCAGCACCAGGAACTCCCATCACCTCACTGATGTTAGCAGAGCTAACTAAAAAAGCAGGAATCCCTGACGGAGTCATCAATATTGTGACTGGTGGGAATGCTACGGGTCAGGCCATAGTCGACCATCCACTTGTCCGAATGGTATCTCTTACCGGTTCCACAGGAACTGGAAAAAATATTATGAAGTCGGCATCCGATTCCTTAAAACGAGTGCATTTAGAACTCGGAGGAAAAGCTCCACTTCTTGTTTTTGATGATGTGGATGTGAATCTTTTTGCCACAAAAGTAGCATTTGGTGCCACTTGCAATTCAGGACAAGATTGCACAGCCGCGACAAGGATCATCGTTCCCAAATCCTTACAGAAAAAAATCACTGATGCCGTAGTCGATGCAATGAAAGCTGTCAATGTTGGTGATCCCTTTAATGACAAAACCGAAATGGGTCCGCTCATCTCTGCCATCCACCGCGAACGTGTTTTGGGATTTATGGATAGAGCAAAAAAACAAGGGGCAAAAATTCTAACTGGGGGAAGTATTCCCAAAGGTCTAGACAAAGGGTACTTTTTTGCACCTACTGTCATCACCGATGTCAAACAAAACTATGACGTCGTACAAAACGAAATTTTTGGGCCAGTTCTCACCATCCAATCGTACGAAAAAGAAGAAGAAGGGATTCAACTCGCAAACGATGTGAATTACGGCCTAGCGTCTTCCATTTGGACAAAGGATGTAGCACGCGCTATGCGAGTTGCAAAACAATTTGAATTTGGAACCGTTTGGGTCAATGATCATCTTCCACTAGCTTCGGAAACACCACATGGTGGATTCAAACAATCTGGATTTGGAAAGGATCTCTCTATCGAATCTGTGGGTGATTATCTAATCACAAAACATGTGATGGTAGGCGGGGTTTAAAAAACTTAATTACAATCGAAACGGTCGGATCATTCAAAGAATTACCATTCTTAAAAAGTCCGACTGTTTTTACTTTGTCATTACCACAAAGTTTCCATTTTTCTAAAGTAGAAACTTAAACCAAAGCCGCTTGTTTTAAAAAGTCTTTAAAAGTATCGATGTCTTTTGTGAAAAATACTGGTTTCGGTGCTTTGGTTTCCTTCAAAAGAAACACAATTCCTTGGTTGTGAAGAACTACTTGTTCTAACTCTTCGGGAGTGTAGGTATATGTTACATTTCCTGAATGAAACAAAAACTTTCCATTTTCTTCCCGTAAAGTACCAGATCCAATTCGTTTGAAATTCTTTAGGCCATCTTCCATGGCATCAATGTCAGACGACTCTTCGCCAAACGTAAGTTTACCGGAATAATCCAAAAACAAAGTCCCTTCAATTTGGAATCTACTTTCTTTAGGGGCTGGCGGTTCTTGTTCTAAACTTCCCTCTTTCGTGGGGAGTAGAACTTCGGATTTTTGAACCACTGAAGGTGCGGTCTCTTCCGGTAAAGAATAGGAAAGATGACGGTCATCAGAGATGGCACGTTCCTTTCGGATTCGTTCGTCCAGTTGGGGAGAAACCGAAGGAGTTTGGGGCATTCTGTATTGGCCGGGGTTTTGCGTTTTCCGCGGTTGGTAGGCTGCCGGTTTGGATTTTTGCGGGGAAAGGGCTACGTATAAGAAACATAGGACACCCACGAGAATCATAGCAAATGCAGCAAACAACATACTACCTATATTATCTTGCCAAACGGCCAATCCCTTGATTACATTTTTTCTTTACAAGGGTTTCGGAAACGGAAACGCTTCCTTTATGTTCGAAGAAGAACCCTCTACCCTCAAAGAAAAAATCTATCGTACGATTATAGCTCTCTTTTTATTCATTTTGGTCGGAACCCTTATTATTACCTTTTTACCAGGGGACGCGGAACAAAGCCTTATGGGTGCCATCACAGGCCAAAACTCAACAAAAGCTGGCACGATTGCGGGAAGGAGTATTCCGATTGATTACTTCAACGCTGCTAAACGTGATTGTTACTACCGTTACCAACAATATGGCCGAGAAACAGCTCAAAATCCCGAACTCCTCAATTCTTGTGCCTATTCCACAGTTAGGGAAATCTATATAGCAAACGACATTGCAGCATCCGTTGGTTTCCAAGTCTCTGAAATCAGCATCAAACGCGAGATGTCCAAACAAGCACGTGAAGTACATAAAGAATCTGTTTCTCAAGCGGGATACGGAGAAGAAGACTCTCGTTCTCTTACAGAAATTTACCAACAAATTTACCGTTCTGCTCCAATGAATTACCGCATTGATTCGGCGACCGGGTATGCACTATTTCCTAACTTTTTAGATCAACCTCTAGCTCCCACAGAAAACGAAGCCGAGTTAGAAGACGAAGCCAAAAGAGCAAAAATTTCTTTTCGCATCGTAGCAGTTTCTGAAGTCAATCTTCTGAATGCAGTCGAAGCCAAAATCAATATCTCTGATGCAGAACTTAACAAAGAATATGAGAAAGAAAAGAAAGACGGTTCTCTCTCCAAAGATGCATCTGGAAATTTTGTAAGTTTCGAAACAAGAAAACCCCTCCTACTTTCTAAGATGAAATTTGATCGCAAAAGAAAGGAAGTCGAGATTTGGAAAGGTCGTATCGCCGCCAAAATTTCAGAACCAAATGCTTTAGAAGCCATCGCCACAGAAACTTTGCAGCCAATTGAGTCAGTATCCAATGTTTCGTTGTCCGACTTAAAACTAGTCACTTCCAATCGAGGCAATAGCTACCGTTTGGCGAACTCAAGTAAATTTTGGGAAACCCTCGCGAACGATCCTTTTAGCAAAAAAACGGTCGTCGGTCCTTTCTCTGACAATGACAAACAAGTTTACGTGGAATTTGGAGCCCTAACTTACGGACAAACCACAGCAAAAAAACCGACAGATCAGGCTGCAGATTTTTTGAAACAAAGGCAACTTCTTAGCTTTTTTCTTGAAATAAACCAGTCCATAGCAGCAGAATACAACGTAGAGAAAAAAGGCCTTCTCTCTTTAGAATAAATGCAAATTAAAGCCGACTTCATCAACCCGTTCCTGGAAGCAGCCACCATCGTATTTCGTGATGTGTTACAACAGGATCTCCTCCGAGGTAAAATCGGAATCAAGGAATCCCCAGCTCCAAGCCACGAAATTGCAATTATCATTGGAGTTGTGGGTTCATTCAGTGGTGAAGTCGTTTATAGCATGAATCTAGATGCGGCGTACAAAGTGTCCCGCAAACTAGTGCCAGGCCTTTCCGATGAGGATGTAAAAAACGAATATAAAGACATTCTAGGTGAGATTGCCAACATGACTACAGGTAATGCGATGAACATTTTTACCTCAGCAGGCCAATCTGTAGAAATCACAACACCTAACATTCAAGAAACAAACAACACTTCTGTTCGGTTTAACAAAAAACCAACACTCTCCATCAACTTATATTCTAAGTTTGGACGGATCGAAGTGAATGTTGCGATTGCTTAAATTTTAATTTTAAATCGATGAACCTAAAACCCGCAGTCTTTCGCGGGTTTCTTTTCTAAAATCATAACCAGGAACTGGTGTTTTTCCTTCCACTCCGTTCATGTAGAGTTGGTAGTATTTTAAAGAACGTTCCAAATCTCTTTCCTCCCAACTACTCTCATAAACCTTTCCTAAATAATAATGTGCCGGAAGAAACTCTGCTGATTCTTTAAAATTCTTCAAAACATTCACCAATTGGTGGGCTGCCGAACGAAATTCCTTTTTACGAATGAGAAGAGTGGCCATCGCATAATGTGACCTAGGAGTCAGTTCAGGATGTTTGGGAAACTCAGTGACTAATTTAAGATATTCTTTATAAGCTTTCTCTTCAGAATCTGGATTTCCAATTCGGTCAAGTGATCGTGCCAATTCAAACTGAGTTTTGATTTTTAGATCCGGGTCTTCTTGTTTTTCCACAAGACCACTGGATTCTTTATCTTTTCCATCCAAACCAAAAAGGTTTGTATTTTCCACTCGAGAAAATTTTGCTGCGTCACCTTCTTTACCATAAGAATCAGCAAACTCCGATTCAGCGGACTTTTTTTGATCTCTCGTTAAATAAGCCTTTCCCTTTTGAAAAGAAGCCTGCGAAGGATCGACCACTTCCTTCTTTTTTTTCTTTTTATCAGCTGGTTTTGTCTTTGTTATAGATGGAAGTTGGTTCCCTACTACTGCGACGTTTGATCCTGACTCTGCATTATTTGGATTGGAAACAGAAGTGAGTGTTTTAGAATTAATAACAGATTCCGAACTAAGATTAGAGGAAGTGTTTGGTTGATGACTTGTTTGATTCTCTTTTTTTTCATTCCCAGAGTTTTGATTCCAGATTTCAGGAAAAGGCAAAAACAATTCCGTGGTTTGTGCATGAACTGCGGAAACATTGCTAATCAAAATCAATAAAAAAAACAAAGATAATCGCAATACGAGCTCCAAACAAAAATACAAAATTTTCATCGTAAATTTTTTGGAATTCGTTCCAAACTTCTGGGTTTTCCAAAACCTTCACTCGGCTCTGGTGGTTTAGGCAATTTTAAAGTTTCTAAATTCTTTTCTTCGTTTTTTGCCTTCACTTTTTTTTCTAACTCAGACACACGATCAAGCATCCTTTGCATACGAAGGTCTGAATCCGATACCGATTTTGATTCCTCTTTTGGTTGTATAGGTTGAACATCGATGGGAGCTGGAATGAGACCATCACCTGACGGAGTGTAGATGGGAGGGACGGATGTATCTTCTGCCTTACGATTTCTAAAATCATATTCCTTACCCAAAAATTCTTGTTCTTCCGGAATGGTATCGTGTGAGTATCCATTCGATTCACGTTCGCTAATAAAATCAAATTGCATCCGACGATTGGATTCGTATTTCAAATCTTCAGGATCAGACATTCTGACATCTCTACGTTTTCTGTTATAATCCCTTTCAATCTCCGTAAGAAATAGACTTCGTGTGTCCTGGGCAAGTTGCATCCCTTGGGGTTTGGCATTTTCCCAGCCATTGGTCCAACCCACGTAAATCGCCATGATGAGAAAAAATACAAAGAGAGAGATTGCAATTTTTTTGAGTAAGTCTTGGACTTGGGATGGGATTTTATCCACCAGTCCATCGACAGCACCCATCATCTTTTGGGTGTCTACATTCACTTTGGGTATGTTGATGTTTTTGATGTCCATGAATTACTCTTCCGAAATTTTAAAGACGACCCTTCGGTTTGCCCCGCGACCTTCTTCGGTCTGATTGTCTGCAATGGGTGCTGAAGAACCATGACCAAACACCGCAATTCTTAACTCTTCTATCTTATGTTTAGACTTCAAATAATTAGCAACCGAATTTGCTCTTTCCAGGGACAACTTTTGGTTGGCAGATTTTGTCCCTACATTGTCCGTATGGCCCTCAATCAGAATTTTCAAATTGGACGATTTTCGGAGGATTCCTGCCAATCTGTCTAGTTCCGGTTCCGATTCTTTAGTAAGCTCGGCAGATCGGAAGGCAAAAAACAAATTGTTCATCACAATTTGATTTCCTTTTTTTAATTTGGGAAGAACAAGGAGAACTGTTTTTTCTCTATCTTCTTTTTCTTTTCCCACCAAATTTAGGTTTTGTGATACAGGAAGGTATCCTTCCTTCTCTCCATAGAACCCGTAGTTTTCATCATAAGGGAGGATGATACTAAACTCACCTGTCCCTGGATCACTTACAGTGGAACCGATGGATTTTTTTCTGGTTAAAGATTCATACAACACATGAGCCGAAAGAGGTTTTCCTTCTTCATCAACCACTTTTCCTTTGATCACAACGACTGGTTCTGGTTGGAAGTGATGAGGGATGGCAGCCATATACAATTCTCCTTCTCGAGAAACGTAGGCCCAATTTCCAACGGCAGGAATGCTAAAAAAATTAACACCTCTTAGGTTAGAAGACAATTCTTGTGGTTCTGACCAAGAAGTCCAAGAATCATTTTGTCTTCTAGTAATAAAAATTGAAATCCCTTCTTTTCTTCCGGACGAGGAGAAGTATAAGGTTTTGTCATCGGGAGCAAGGAAAGGTGCCATTTCTTCTTCACCCGTATTCAAAGTGTTTCCTAAATTAATTCCTTCTTCAAATACACCAGATTCATTTTGTAAACTGACATATAAATCCAACTTACCAAAATTTTTCTTTTGTTGTGCCGAATAAAGCAAAGTTCGCCCACTAGAAGCAAGGGCAGAGCCACCAAATACTTGTTGGTTGGGATTGTCTGCCTTTCTATACCAATTGTAAAAACTTGGAAAATTGATCGGTGCTGGCATAGACCAACCCGACTCCGTTTTATGTGTTTTGTACAAAGGGGCGCGGTTTTGAATTTTATCAGTTCGATCCTTATATTCTGTTTCTAACTTAGTTAAAACGATATGAAACTCTTTGGGGTTTTGTGCTTCCCTAGATGCAATTTGAGATTTATACATCATCTCTCGTTTTAAGTTGTCCAACATCTCTTCTTCGCCAAAATTACCGAAAACAAAAAGTTCATTCCCACCAGGAAGAGCTGAAATCACAGCAGAAGGAAATTTATTGTTTAGCGGGGTGGGGAGTTGTTCCCCTTGCATCCAAAATCCGTATTGGTCTCGTTTGGCGGCCCAAATTTTTTGTGTGGATCTCCCCCCTTCACGAACAAGTGCTGTCCAAAATAATATTTTCCCATCGGGAGTACACTGCGGGTTAAATGAAAATTGGCCGCCTGTCACATAACGAGGTATTTTTTTTAAAGTCCAATCCGGTGTTTTGCCAGATTCAAATGGCTCTACTTCATATCGAATTGGATTACATGTCTCAGATAACACATCGCATAACATCCGTACCTTTTTTCCGGCCAAATAAGCCAACTCTTCTTGTAAAGCACCAGTACTAATGCGAAAAACTTGTTTGTCTGTACGGAGGAGATGGCCCGTATTCAAAAGATCCCCTTCCAAAACCTGGATTCCATTTTTTACACTTTGCGAACTCGTGAGTCCGTTCCCGAAAAAGAGGAGAATGATGATGAGAATCCGTGCCATACCATACGAAATGTCGGTTGAAACCTCCGATTCCCTTAGAAAATTGACTTATGATCCAAGCTAGCGGCATTACAGTCTCCTTCGGGAAAAAACCTCTTTTCGAAAACGTCTCCATTAAATTCAAACCGGAATGCCGTTACGGTCTGATCGGAGCCAATGGTTCCGGAAAATCGACCTTTATGAAGGTTTTAGCGGGTATTTTGCAGCCCACAGCCGGTTCTGTGGCTGTAGACAAGGATATGAAGGTCGGATACCTCAAACAGGACCATTACGAGTATGAAAATGAGACCGTTCTCGGTACGGTTCTACGGGGAAATCCTGAACTTTGGAACGTCATGTCCGAAAGGGATGCCATCTATTCCAAAGAAGAAATGACGGATGAGGACGGAATGCGAATCTCCGAGATCGAGGAAGTATTTGCTGATATGGGTGGGTATGAAGCCGAATCCGTAGCAGGAGAACTCCTGGAAGGTCTAGGAATCCCGACCTCAGCCCACAACCGCCCATTGAATTTTCTTACGGGTGGATTCAAACTCCGTGTGCTCCTAGCCCAAGTTTTATTTTTAAAACCAGATGTCCTACTTCTCGATGAACCAACCAACCACTTGGATATCAAAACCATCCATTGGTTAGAAGAACTTCTCATCAATTACGAAGGTGTGGTCATTGTGATTTCCCACGACCGTCACTTTATCAACTCCGTTTCTACTCATATTGCAGATTTAGATTACAATACCATCCGTATGTTCCCTGGAAACTACGATGACTTTATGATTGCGGCAGAACAAACTCGTGAGCAGTTAATGAGTGATAGCAAACGAGCAAAAGAAAAAATTGCCGACTTACAAGAGTTTGTTTCTAGATTTTCTGCCAACGCAAGTAAATCCAAACAGGCCACTTCTCGTCAAAAGATGATCGAAAAAATCAAAGGAGAAATGGTGGATGTAAAACCTTCCTCGAGAGTGGCACCTTACATTCGTTTCAAGGCAAAACGAACCCTCGGAAAAGATGTATTCGAAGCTGTAAACATTTCCAAGTCTTATGATGGAAAACCAGTTATTAAAGAATTTAGTACTTCCATCACCAAAGGGGAAAAGGTTGGAATCGTAGGAACCAACGGCGTTGGTAAAACAACCCTTCTTAAGATGTTACTAAAAAAACTAGATCCTGATTCCGGGCAGGTGAAATGGGGAGATTCTGTTGAAACTTCTTTTTTTCCACAAGACCACCGTGAGGCGATGGAACCAGATGCGGACACACTAGTAGAATGGTTATTACGTAACTCTCCACAAGGGACCGAAGTACAAGAAATTCGTGCCATCCTCGGTCGAATGCTTTTCTCTGGGGATATGGCAAACAAATCCACGACGGTTCTTTCCGGTGGGGAAAAATCACGGATGATCATTGGAAAGATGATCCTTGCTTGTGACAATGTCATCGCACTGGACGAACCAACCAACCACTTGGATTTAGAAACCATTGAAGCTTTAAACTATGCATTGTCGTTGTTTGAAGGAACTGTGATTCTTGTTTCCCACGATAGAGAATTTATTTCCTCTCTTTGTACAAGAATTATCGAAGTGACTCCCGAAGGAATCAAAGACTTCAAAGGAAACTACGAAGAATTTTTGGACAGGGAAGGAAACGACTTTTACAAACGACTCACTGGTGGAGCAATACTCGCCACTTAAAATTGCATTTGCAGGGAAAGGTTGATCGATTGGATCTCCTTCCCTGCCATTAGTTCTGTGTTAAAACTAAAGTTTCCCTGACCCAATTTAAATCCCAAACTACCATATCCGAATCCTGACCTATGATTGTGCCTTGAATTCAAACGAATTCCAATAGCACTCGGAACAGAACTAAAATCGTCAGGATTTTCCATTGTAGAAATAGCGGCAAACCGACTTACTTGAACTGCAGTATAACCATGATTATATACAACACCTAATCCAGGTACGATAGATAAAAATCCAATCGTATAATTATATTTTAGATCCAATGAAGCTGATGTGATTCTTGATTGATAAAACAGATCATTTTGACCGATCCAACGCCGTTTGTCCCCATCAATTCTAAACTGAGTGGGCCTTCTATCATAAGCACTGAGATAAATATCTTGGTTGGTTTGAAAAATTCCGAGTCCAAACGATACACCTGATTCTATAGGAAAATATCGTAATACAGCTCCGTAATTAAATACCCTTCCATTCACTTCTGTATTTCGAATCTTTACGAAAGGAATGTTGGCCTCGCCAAATTCATAAGGAAAAAAATGCGTTGTGAGATTCCATTGTTTGGCATAGGGACTACGAATCCACTCCCCTAAATTTACAGTAAAACTAAGTGAAGGTGAAGCAGCCACACCAGCTTTGGGCAGGGTCCTGAGTTCCGAATTCTCATAATAAAAATCGCGAGCTTTAGCTTGTCCCTGGGAAACCGTATAACCAAGGCCCAACCGATACCGGCCCACATTCGATCCGCCGGATTGGTTAGAATTTAAGTTTTGTAAGACGGCATTATCTCCCATAGACCGAAGGAACCGGTTTGTATAAATTCGATCAAAGGTCGGTTCTGCAAAGTTTCCGAGAATTTGGTATTCAGCAGGGATACTAGAACATTCTCCACCCAAACAAAGAACTTGGGCATCGATGGCAGATCCAATCATTGGAATCCATAAAAAAAAGAATAAAATGAGGGGAATCAATCTCATCGAAGTTATAAAAATCTATTAGATTTAAATTTAGAATCTAACTTTTGTTATTTCTGATTTTGTAACCAGGTCAAAAAAAGATCCATTGCTTTTTTACGGTGAGATACTGTATTTTTTTCAGATTCTGGTACTTTCGAAAATGGTTTTCCAAAGGGTGGGTAAATAAAAATAGGATCATACCCAAAGCCAAATTTACCTTCTTCATCGTAATTCTCTGCAATTTGTCCGTCCACCCTTCCCTCAAAGGATACGGCAACGTTCGCATCCACAAAACTGACGACACAACTGTAATAAGCCCTACGGTCAGCACTACCACCTAACTTTTGCAACAACAAATAAGCACGTTCTTTATCAGTGAGCCCTGGCCCTCCAAAACGAGCCGAATACACTCCGGGTTCGCCACCGAGGGCAGAAACAGAAATTCCCGAATCGTCCGCAAAAGACGGAAGACCGGTCAATCGATAGAGTTCTTTTGATTTAATAAAGGAATTTCCGGTGAAAGTGGTTTCCGTTTCTTCAGGCGAAAAAGAAATTCCTAAGTCTTTAGGAAGTTTCACCTCGTATCCAAATGGTGAAAGTAACATCTGCATTTCCTTCCATTTGTGTTCACTTCCGGAAGCAAATGCTAAAGTCTTCTTTGTCAGTGGGAATCTTCCTCGTCGAGTTGGAATCCTTCCATAGCGGCAGACAAATCAGGAAAAATTTCAAATACTTTATCGAGCATTGTAATTTCAAACAACTGAATCAAATCTTCGTCAACCACAATGACTTTGATATCACCGCTCATCGGCTTTAACTTACGTTTGGTGGCAACAAAAATACCCAGCGCTGTGGAGCAAATATGATGAACCTTTGTTAGATCCAGAATGATTTTTTTGACGGAGCTTTGAGTGAGTTTTGAAAGTTCTTTTTCAATTTCGTCGGAATCAACCTTGAGGATGGCCCCAGAAAACTTAATAATCCTAATGTCATCCTTGACTTGAACATCCATTCGATTCAATCACCCCCGCTTAACAGTAAAACAACGCAAGTCACCTTTCTAACACCAGCCTGTTTGTACAGCCTAGCGATTTCATTTACAGTGGCACCCGTTGTGAATATATCATCTACGATTAGAACATGAAGTCCTGCAATGATTCTATCACTTTTTGCAAATTCAAACGCCTTTTTTGCATGAAAAAATCGACTCTCAAACCCTAAAGCTGACTGTTTGTCCACTGAAACCTTACGTAAGCTAGTATCTTCCCTGATTTTCCAGTATTTCTTCAATTTTGCGAAGAAGGCGTAAGCCGCATGATAAGGTCTTGGCCCTGATTTGGGAGAGGAAGGAACGGAAGCCAGCAAATCCGGCGGATCCAATTTCAGAAGTTTTCTAAATCCTCTTTGTCCTAAACAAAAGTATTTTGCGAGTAATCGTTCATTTTGAAACTTCAGAGACTGGAAGAGGTCCTTTTCAATTCCACCTCGCCTTTGTAAATAGAAAGCCTGGTCATAAAAAACAAACCGATCGGATGGAAGTTTGACCTGATTTGATTTAGGATTTTGTTTTTGTGGGAGATAGTGTTTTTTCGTGCAAGGTTTGCAAACAGCCATCGTTTCCGAAAAACGATCATTGGTTCCGCAAAGGACACAAAACTTTGGAAAAACAAAAGATAAAAAAGAAACCCCTCTCATATCAAAAGGGGTCCTTTTTGTAACCTTACGGTCCTAGTTTTTTTAAACGAAACTACTTAGCAGGTGTAGTCGCTGCTGGAGCTGGTGTTTCTGTTTTTGGAGCTTCTGCTGATTTTTGGATCGTAGAAGTTGGAGGAGTTAAATCTACTGTGAGTTTTACTTCCACTACATCAGATTGGTTTCCTACATTGTCCACTGCCATCGCTTTAATGACATGGTCACCTTGTGTTTCGATTGCAATTGCTTCTACATAAGGTTTGAATTCTTCTTCATCAACTTTCACAAGAACCTTTTTGATTCCTGATTCTTTGTCAGTTGCATTTACATAAAATACATTCCCTTTTCTTTGAAAGTTTTTTCCATTGATATCAACGAGTGGAAAAGAAGGAACGATTTCAATTGTAGGTTTCACATCATCCACGGTGATGATGATAGAAGATTCAGGAGAAGAGTTTCCGGATTTATCAGTTGCGGAATACTTAACTACGTTGGCTCCACCATTTTCCAATTTAATTGGATCTGCATAATTTTTTGCAGCTTCTTGGTTGATACTGAATTGTACTTTTTCAACGCCTGTTTGTTGGTCTTCAGCAACAAGTGTGTATGTATTGTTCTTAGAAGCAAA
Source organism: Leptospira perdikensis (assembly GCF_004769575.1). Lineage (NCBI taxonomy): Bacteria > Pseudomonadati > Spirochaetota > Leptospiria > Leptospirales > Leptospiraceae > Leptospira > Leptospira perdikensis. The sequence goes on from NZ_RQGA01000011.1 coordinate 156,026, forward strand.
AGGAACTCCGTCCAATACAAAGAACTGTTCTTGTGGAACTAAACTTACACGAGGAGCAGTGTTATCAACGTGAAGGACAAGAATTTTTGGAGTTTCAGCGTTTCCTACTTTATCAACAGAACGGTAGTAAACTTCTGTAAGTCCTTCTTCAGAAATACGAATCGGTTGAGTATACTTTCTGTATTCGCCGTTTTTCGGTTTCCATTCAATAAAATCAATTGTAGAAGACTCATCTTTTGCATCTAATGAAAAAGTAGTTTTGCTAGTAATGAAAAGAGCAGATGCATTAGAAGTAGAAGCACCGGAATCTTTTTTGTCACCCAAAATGTCTTTTACAGTTGTCTCAACTTTATCAACACCATCTTTGGCTTGAGTAGAGGTAGATTCTGTTTTTTTGACTGCCTGGTCTTTTGTGGAAGTAGTGGCTTTTGGTGCAGCAACTTGTGCTGTGATTTGGCCTGCGAAAGATATTGTCAGTATGGCCAAAAGGTATTTGTGCGCCTGCATTTGTATAAGTCTCCTTTTTACAGATAAAACATATATATCCCCCTTCTAAGGAATTATTGTCAACATGATTGCACTGAGAAACTTAAGGAAACTTACACTTTTTCTTTTCTTGTTTGGAATGGTTCCGATTCAGGCTGAGACTGGGATTTGGCGGGAGATTTTACTCGAAAACTTTGAATTGTCCAACTACAATCAGGGAAACCTGCGCACTAAATTGGAAAAAGGTACAAGACTTCCTGAAATCGCCCTTTCTTCCAACTTTACAGCTCCCATTCCTGGATCCAAACAAGCCCTTGTCTTACGAATCCCAAAAGACGCCAATTTTCCTTTTTCTTTATACTTTCCAAAACCCATAGAAGTGAATGCCTTTATCAAAGAAATCACCATTCCCATCTATTCATCACAATCCAACGGGAACCTAACACTGATCATAGAATCACAAGATGCAGAAGTGAGACAATTAAATCTCACTTCTCTAAACTATCGAGGATGGAAATCGATTACGGTTTCAATTTCAAAAAATTTTGATCAAAACGATAGAGTTTTTATGCAAAAAAGTTCCATATGTATACTGGGTTTTTTCTATTTACCTTTTGAAAACAACGATCCAAACCAAGAAGTCCTCATTGCCATTGATGATATAACCGCCATTGTACGAGATAAATATAGGCCGCTTCGTAACAAAGAAATCCTTTTAGAAGATTGAATTTTCACCAATTTGTATCGATTCTTTCTGCAAAAAAACTCTTTTCTTCCCAACCTCATGACCGAACCTGATCCTAAATGGAAATGGAACTGTCCCTAGAACAATACGAAACCCTGCTCAAGTTAGTGTATATGGGAGATTGGGTCATTTCCACCTTGCAAGCCAAAGACAGGTCCGAAGATGAACCTGACACGGATTCTCGGTTTGCCGATGTGGTACGTCATGTTTTCTCACAAGCAGAACATGCAGGCCTTGGAAACATTGTCCAAATCGACCAGAACAATGGTGAGCCCTATTTAACCCGAGAATTCGAGGAAGAAAGCGGTCTTGTTGATATTCTGGAAGACTACGAAGACGAAGTATTCTGGCAAGCTCTCATCGAAAGACTGGCCCACAGAGATTTCCTTCGCCACTACGGGGAAACTGCCATCTCCCAAATGGCAATCGAAGAACGAATCGAAAAAGAAACTCCCTTTCATGACAAATGGGCCCAAGAGTTTCATGAAAACGGTCTTGAAAATTTAAAAATCTAACTGAAATTTTATTTCACCATAGCAGCTAACGTTCATTAGAGGAAAAATCATTCTCTCTTAGTTTCCGATATTCTTCTGTGGTTGGTTTAACTTAGGCCAAAGTAATTTATCTTCTCTTTCCTTTTTTTTGTTCATTGTTTCACTAAGCCTAGTTCGTAAGATAAATTCGATTTGGTCTTTTGAAATATTTGGTAACTGATTCGCGTCCGATACATTCCCCAGATCTCTAAGTAACAACTGAATGGATTCGTAAGCCTTTTCATTTAAAAAATCTCCATTGGTTGGAAGATTAGGAATTCGGTTCCAAGTTTGAATTGCTTCGGATAAAAGTTTGGAATCTTTACGAGCCGTCCCTGCTTCCCAAAGAACTCTTCCTTTGTCGAAATAACCATCTTTGATACGATACCCTTTTGGCGTTTTTGAAATCAAAGTGTCAATGATATCTATTCTTTTTTTAGAATACGCTTCCTCTACATCTTTTACTGAAAATAGTTTTTTATCTTGTAATAACTTTTTATATTTCTGTTCTACTCTTCGTAACGTTTCATACCGCAACGTTTCTTTTTGTTCCGGTGTTGCCAGTTTCAAATATTCTTTTGCGTGAAAATATTGTTCGAGTGCTCGTGTTTGGATTTCGTAAATATTTTCTATGGTAAAAAGAATCTCGGTTCCGGTATTGGTTCCTAAGTTTGCAGAAAGAGCTGCCATCATTTGTCTAAGGAAATCTTCCTTATTTAGATTTTCTTGAAAGTAATCAATAGCAAAATAACTCGGATCCCCACTAAAAGGATAGGCCAACCTTTGTAAATTCTCATAATACAAATCCCTAACAAAAAAACTAAGATCTCCTTTGTCTGGATCATAACCCATAAACCGGGAAATAAACTCATCTAATTGTTTTTCTTTTTTCTGTTTGAGTGTTTTATCTAAGTATTTATTTCGATCCTCTTTAGGCATAGAAAGTGGAGACTTTGGCTCCGCCTCTCCCTCTTTAGAGACACGCATAGTAATCGGCGGAGAGGATTCATCTCCCTTCCGGAACTCTTCTATAATACGATTTCTTTCTTTATGAACAAATAAATTGTCCTCTGCCGTTTCTATATCCACCCGAAAAGGATCACGAATTCCTTTTACTGTAGGGAGAACATCTTTAACAATGATATCCTCATAATCACGATTACGTTTGATGTAAGAATCCGCAACTCCCGAATTTTCATTGATCTGATCGTATTCGTTTTTAAATTGTTTGCGTAAGGTAGATGTACCTTCCAGATCCTTTACTAATTCTTCCCATTGGCTTCCCTTATATTTTCCCTTAGAGAACCCTCCGCCATCACCGTCACCTTCTTCTCCATCACCTGGATCTTCAGTGGTTTCTGCATTTCCAAATTCACCACCGGACTTACCAAAATTCATTTGAAATGCGACTTCTGCCTCCTCTTCCTGGGAATAAATCCAAGGAGGGCCACAGAGAGTTTTTTGATAAGGGGAATCCGAAGAATTAAACGAATATATAATCAGTGTTATGTGAGACACAACAGAAAAATAAAATGCGAAATAAAATCTATTTTCGAATAGAAATTTAAGAATTCCTTTTCGCATAAAAGAAAAACACTAATCCAACAATTCCCATAAACAAATAGGAAAGTAGATTTCCATACAATCTATAAAAAGTCATTTCACCCGGAATCACTTGTACTTTTTTTCGGATCACAGCAGTGGTTTCAATAGGGGTAAAATCGTTGTCAATATTCCGTCCCAAATGATCCGTAAATACCGACGTGCCGGAGTTAGTCGAACGAACAATCCACTTACGGAACTCAATAGCGCGAAGTCGTCCCAAAGTATGATGTTGGTAAGTTTCCACTGAGTTCCCATACCATTTATCATTGGTCACGTTAACAATAAAATCAGGATCTCCTTGAAACTTTCTTACAAATTCGGATATGATCACTTCATAACAAATCAAAGGTAAAAAACTACCGATTTGTTTTTCTTCCACCTTGTCTTTCGAATAGTATTCACGGACACTTGCCGGTCCCATCGTCATTGTATCTTCAAAATGGAGAGCTTTTGATTGAGAAGAATCGTTCTTGCGAGATTCATAATATGGAATTAAATCGAGATTAGTTCCGGGTGCAAATTGTCCGGTTTGACCAGACAAAGCATACATCCATTCAAATGGCATATATTCCCCAAAGATCAGCAAAAAAACCTTTTGATAACTATTCCTTCTTTCTCCATTTGGATTCATAAGCACAGACGAATTATACATCCGAACATCTCGTCTAGAAATTCTCCCTGGAAGTGCCGTTGGAACCAAATCGGCATCCAATTCATTATAAAAAACATTGGTGCCATGACGAAGACTAAGGATGGCCATTAGAGATTCAAACTGGTGCCAATAGATACGACTATATCTTGTTACTTCGGTATCATGAGTGGTAAAAAAAGGAACTCCTGATTCGGGTAAAACTACAAGATCCACAGGATTCCCTGTCAGTTCTCTTTCAGCCATAGTATCAATGCGAGTCATTAGATTTCGAATCTCTTCTGCAGGATTACGTCCGTCTCGAAATTCTAAAGGAGCATTGGGTTGTATCACCAAAACATCACGTTCCGCAACAGGTTTTACATTCGACCATTTATGAAATAAATAATATCCGTTCCCAAAAAACAAAATAATTACTAAACCAAGGCCGATACCACCGAATACAAATTGTTTTCGAAATCTTTTGTGTTTAGAAAGAAAGTGTGTAAACAATCGGAGAAAGGTTTTTGGCTTTCTAAGTGAAAATAGATAATAGGAAACAAAAAAAAGAAATGCAGACAGTCCGTACGCACTCGTATACTCTGCGTTTTGTGCCAGAATATGATGTTCAGCAACAACGTTTCCGAAATACCAAGGGAATACTTGTGGTGTAAAAAACTCGGCAAAAAGAATCGAAAACGAAGCAATGAGTGGGAAAAATCGCCCCACTCGTTTTGCTAAAAAAGAAAAAACCAAAAGATACACGGGGAATTTGAAATTCAGAAGGATCGCCGAACCAACAAAAATGGGAACAGCTAAATACCAGTCAAAACCACCAAATACAGTGGTCATATGATAAACCCAATGAAAAGAAACTAAATAGAAAAGTATCGCAAAACCAAATCCGTGATAGATGAGTTTTCTCCATTCACCACGATTTTGTTTTTCGATGATAAAAAGCCCAAACGGAGCCAACCAAACAAAAAAAGGTAAATTAAGGGGAGCAAAAGAAAGGAAGGAAAATGCTGCAGTGAGCGAATACAAAAAAACGGATATGATACCTTTGCGCGAAATTAAAAAACGTAAGAGTTTCATACCCGTTAGACTACTAAAAGTGGATTACGATTTGTTGTAGTTATTGTTACCGTTTTGCACTTTTGTGAAAATCATCTTTCCGGCAGCGGTTTGAATGATACTTGTCACAACCACTCGCACGTCTTTTCCCACTAAGTGGCCACCGTTTTCAATGACAACCATAGTTCCATCTTCTAAATAACCAATCCCTTGGTTTTCGTCCTTTCCTTCTTTAATGACGGAAATTTGGAATTCTTCTCCGGGAAGAACCACTGGTTTTAAGGCATTAGCAAGATTATTCAAATTGAGAACTCGAACCCCTTGTAATTCAGCCACCTTGTTTAAGTTGAAGTCGTTGGTAACAACGGCTCCACCTGTATCACGTGCTAGTTTCACAAGTTTAGCATCCACTTCTCTTGTATCTGAATAATCAGTATAAGTGATTTTAACTTCGATAGAACCTTTTCTTTGGAGTTTGTTTAACATCTCAAGACCACGTCTTCCGCGAGCTCTTTTGATTGGGTCAGAAGAATCGGAAATGAGTTGGATCTCACGTAAAACAAAGTTTGGAAGGATGAGTGGACCATCCAAAAAATGCGTGTCAGCGATATCTAAAATACGGCCATCGATCACAACAGATGTATCCAGAATTTTATCGCGGATTTGGCTATTCGATGTTTCGAGTCCTGGAATTTGAAAACTAGAACCAGCTCCACCGGCCCCACCACCAAAAATCGCAAGACCAGGCTTTTTCGCGAAAGCAGTTCCTGTTTTGATTCCTGTTAGGAACAAAAGAACAGCAACAAAGATAGCAATGGATTTATATCCGTAATCGTTAAGGAGACTCACAGGGAATGCCGCAATCGACAAACCAAGAAGTGCTCCAACACTGGCACAAAGTAAAATATCAGCTTTGATTTCAGGGAATAATTTTCTCTCACCTAACACGAGGATTAGGGAATAAACGAGAATGATTCCAGCAAGTGTCCCCGCCAAAACGAGGTTTTGCGATTCCGAATATAAGAAGAAAAACGATACCGAAGAGACGATGATCGTCCCAAGGGCTGAAAGTAAGTGTTTCATAACTCAATCCTTATAAAAGAGTTGAGCAAAAACGGAAGTTTATTCTAAATCTAGATCATCATCCAATTCTTTTGGAGGTGGTGCTGGAGCCAATCCCTGAACCGAAGCCGCTAACACATCGGAGACGATGTTTCCTGCTTCTTCCTGGGGTACACCTTTACTAAGTGCAATTTCCATCTTTACTAAATTATAGGCGCTCTCATAGAGCTTTCTTTCCATAATGGAAAGTTCTTTGCCATAGGCACGTCTGTAAAGATTACGGCAAACATCAGCCACCTCGAAAATGGAACCAGACTTGATCTTGTTCATATTGTTCTGGTAACGGACTTTCCAGTCCTCTTCCGTGTCGACCTCATCCTTTTTTAGGAGAGTGAGAACTTTTTTGATCTCTTTTTTATCAATGATCGACCGGATACCCACATCCATTGCGCGATCCACCGGGATAGAGACCTTCATTTTGGAACCTTGAATTTCCAAACTGTAACAGTCCTTTTTCTTTCCCAGAATCAGCTTTTTTGCAACTTCTGTGACTTCACCTACTCCATGGATGGGGTATACAACATAGTCCCCAACCTTGAATTTAGGCTCTTTAGTTTTTTCGTTTAGTTTTTTTGTAGCCAAGTAAGTATAATAACTTCCGTAAATACTCTTGGCATCACTATACCTGAAAATTGACGAATGTCAAGGAAGTTGACAAAAATAGTTTAGAATCGAATGGTTTTTACCCCAGCGTCGGTAAGAGAAGGGAGTTTGGACTTAACCGCTTCTAAAGTTTCCTTAGCATCATCCAACCGATAGAAGTAACCTGCAAAGAGTTTCCCAGTGGAGGTACGAAAGATCCGGCCTCGTAAACTTGGATTTGTATCAATCAATTGTTTGCCGACTGCCACCGCTTCTTCCGGTGTGAAATCCCCAATTTGTACCATATAGTTGATTTGGTCATTTTTGGGCGGAAACTTCAAGGTAGCCGGAAACGGGGATCCCGAAGCCGAATCGGATCCTTCTGCCCGACTTTCTTCTTGGTTCGGTGTTTCCTGAGCTGATTCTGTCAGTTTGGGCGCTGGCAATTTATGGGAACCTACATTCGAAAATGATGTTTCCGAGTTTTCTTTGAATTTGGTTTCCTTTTGTCCGAGTTGGATTCCCACAACCATTCCCGAAGTAAAAAGTAAAATCCCACCAATGAGAAGTATGAATGCCGACTTCGGTTTGGGAGAATTTCCCAAATATGATGGAGTTTGCGGAGAATAGGAAGGAACCTCGCCCTCAAAGGGTCGACCGGATCTAAGCTTTCTTGAATAGTCTATATTTTGCATGGGTCTTCCGGTATCTCTATTACTCTAATTGTCGGACACCGATTCCAAAAAATAGAATGATTTTTGATGAAATCGAAAGGACCTCCGTTTGTTAGATCGTAGTTGAAATCACTAGTCCTATTTCAAAAATGATATTAACAAATCGTGAATTGTCCTCTTTGTGAATCTGAATCGAATCCTTTTTTCACCAACAAATTTCGTTCGTATCAAAGATGTAGGAAATGCCATTCCATTTTTATGGAACAAGAGTTTTTGCCTGGTAGGGACGAAGAGAAGTTGCGGTATATGGAACACAATAACGATGTCCATGACATTCGTTACCAAAATTTTTTAAGACCAATTGTTGAGAAAGTTGTATCCAATCAAAAACCAACCGACCAGGGACTGGACTTTGGAGCAGGACCCGAACCTATCGTTCAGTTTTTACTCGGCCAATTGGGTTATCCAATTAAATTATACGATCCCTTCTTTCACAATCACTTAGAGAATCTAAACCAAACTTATGATTATATGATTCTTACAGAAGTTGTAGAACATTTCCATTTTCCGAAATTAGAATTCCAAAAATTAAACCAATTATTAAAACCAAATGGGATTTTATACATTTTAACTCATCCCTATGACGACTCCATTGATTTCGAAAGTTGGTATTACAAAAACGACAAAACACATACTTTTTTTTATACAAAAAAATCTTTTGAATGGATTTGTAATCAATTTGGATTCAAAAATTTCGAAATTGAAAATCGAATCATTATAATCAAAAAGTAGTATGACTTTCTCATCATTAAAACGAGAAACAGAATTCCTATTCTTAAAAAGATTTTAAAATTAGATTCAGATACAACTTAAACACAGCCAAAATAAACCAATGACACCTAAGGAAGGCTCATTAAGGTAGAAATATCACCTGCACTCAGTTGGCGTCCTTGGAAAAACCAAATGTCATCCATCCTTCCAGTAAAAAAACGAGGGTTACTGTAACCATAACCGATGTTTAGTGGTGTTCCTGCCCACCATTGAAACGGTGCACTACCCGTAACACATCCAGTGACATACGGATCCCCCGTACCTGGGTCGAAGGAATTGATCGAATCAGAGGTAACACCCACATTGACTCCGTTGACCCAAATGGTTCCCTGCTGCGTCGCTCCACTATGAACGTAAGTTATATGAGTCCATACGTTTGCGGATAAAACCGTTGAAGAAGTACCTACGGTAAGATTAGCATTATCCCAAAAGGAAAAAAAAGAAGAAAACTCGGCATGCCCTGTTGCATCCAATAAAAGTCTGGCCCCTGGATTATAACCAATACCTTGCTGAAAACCCATAATTTGATTGTTCGTGGCATTGTGTGGAAAAATCCATAATGCAATGGCAAAGTCTTCGTTACAAAGAGGATTAAAATCACTTGCAAAAAATTGATCGGTTCCATTGAAAGAAGCTGTACCGTTTGGTAGATTGGAACGACTGAGAGAATACGAAGGACCAGAAGTAACAGGCCAAAATGAGCCAGGGGAATATCCATGATGGGCGTTTCCACTCAAATCATTGGTGTTCCCATCCAAAGGATACCATGCATAAAGACCGGAGATTAGTGTGGGTGGGATTTGGAAACCATTTGTAGAATTAAAACCGTTCAAACTACAACGTCCTTGTAAAAAACACTTTAAAATTTCGGTTTCGATAAATGCTCTGCTTTCGTAATCTCCCGTATTATTAAATGAGTTTAGCTGACAGTAAAATGATAAACTGAAGGCGAATGAAAAAAATAGAATCTGTCGAGGGATCCGTATGTATTTCTCCATAAATGCATAGGATATCCGAAAAAAAAAGTTGGTCGTCCGAAACTATATTTCAGGACACTTTTTTAGAAAGGAAGGCTCATTAAGGTCAAAATGTCCGCCGCACTCAGTTGACGTCCTTGGAAAAACCAAATGTCATCCATCTGCCCGGTAAAAAATAAACCAGTATACGCATAACCAATGTTCAGTGGTGTTCCTGAATGCCATTGATTCGGAGAGACTCCCGTTGTACATCCTGCAAAAGAACCAAAGTTCGAAGTAAGACCGCCGTTCACTCCATTGATCCAAATATTTCCCTGCCGAGTGGCGCCATTGTGAACGTAAGTGATATGAGTCCATACGTTTGCGGACAGAACGGTTGAAAAGGCACCAGACAAACCATCTCCATTATAGCCATAAGCAACCCAATAGGCACTAAACTCTGCATTCCCCGATGCATTCAAAACCAATGAAATTCCGGGATTGGCACCTGGACTACTTTGGTATCCCATGATTCTGTTATTTGAAACTACACTTGTGTAGATCCATAAGGCTATGGAAAAATCCTCATGACAAAGAGGAGTAAAGTTACTGGCAAATAATTGGTTGGTTCCGTTGAAAGTCGCAGCACCATTTGGTAGATTGGAACGACTGGGAGCATAAGAAGGGCCTGCGGTCACAGGCCAAATCCCACCTGGGTAGTATCCATGATGATGATTTCCACTCAAATCATTGATGTTCCCATCCAAAGGATACCATGCATAAAGACCAGTGGTCAGTGTGGATGGGATTTGGAAATCATTTGTAGAATTACTGCCTTTAGAGCCACAACGCTCTTCCAAAAAACACTTTAAAATTTCAGTTTCAGCGTATGATTTGCTTTCGTAATCTCCCCTATTATTGAATGAGTTTGGCTGACAATCAAATGATAAACAGAAAACAAATATCAAAAATAGAATCTGAAGAGGGATTCGGATATGAATTGCCATGAATGTAAAGCATATCCGAAAAAAAGAACAAGTCGTCCGACCCTATATTTTGGGACATTTTTAAACTTGCCCAATTGATCATTCATTCAGAAAAGTTATGATGATGTGGTCGAAATCCTTCTTTTTCCTCTATATTAGCTTATTTATCTGTAATTGTTCCTACTTTTACGAAAACAACATCACAAACAAATTCGAGTATTTCGAGGACAAGGCCTACAATATTGATATTTCCAACATAGAATCAGTTCCTAAGTGGAATCAAATTCGAGAAAACACGATTAACTTTCATTATTCAAAAAGTGCAATATGGCTAAGGGCACGAGTTTCTAATGAAACCTTCAAACCCAAGAGTATACTCTCTTTCGAGTGGCGAGTCTTAGATAATATTCAATTATATTTTCCTAACTCCAAAGATTCTTATACTGAATACCGAACAGGGGATAGTTATCCGAAATCTAGTTGGGCTGTCCCAGAATCCTTAAGCCCGAGTTTTCGCATTCCCGACAAGGCAACAGGAACATATTTCTATGTCCGACTGCAATCGAGTTCTTTGATTTCGTTTCCAATTCTGTTACTGAACGAATACGAATTTCAAAATAAAATCCTGATCGAATCATCTGCCACTTGGTCAATTTTATGTTTCTCGGCGGTAATGTTAATCATTAGTGTATTTTATACTTTAGCATTTCGATTACGTGAATTTTTTTACTATTCTATTTATGTCATAACAAATACACTCTGGTGTAATACTCAATTTGGAAATTCATTCCATACCTTTTGGCCGAACGCAATATGGTGGCAAGGAAAGGCTATTTTGTTCTTTCTATCGGTCGGAATTGCCGCCTCATTTCAATTCACTAGACTATTTTTAGAAACAAAAATAAAAACACCATTCACAGATAAATTATTAGCAACTTTAGCGGCCACTGGAATTATCTCGGCCATCGGGATTTTAGTAACAGAAGAATATTCTTTTTTTTCCAAAGTAATTAATATTACTTATATAGTTTCCATTCCTCTGATTCTACTAACGGGTATTAAAGTTTTTCTAATGGGTGAAAAAAGAATTATTTTCTTCTTAGCAAGTTGGGGATTATACTTTTTCTTCGGATATATTACCATTTTTTATCATTTAGGAATTACGAATTACTCCTTATTAGCTGTTTATGGTCCTGCCTTTGCATTCCAATTAGATTTATTTTTTTTGTTGTTCAATTTGTTCCAAAAGTACCAAGACTTAATACTAAATAGAAACATTATTTTAGAAAGAATGTTTACCCTTGAGTCAGGTCCAAAAAACAAATACACAAAATCGAAGTTAGAAAAAATTGATTATAATCATTATTTACACAAACTCGAATTGTGGATGGAAGAGGCAAAACCTTACCTAGATGAAAAGTTAGATTTGGAAAAAACGTCCATAGCAATTGGCCTAAACATCCAACAAACTTCCGAATTAATTAATGCTAAACTCGAAACAAGTTTTCGCTCCTACATCAATTCTTATCGAATTTTGGAAGCGAAACAAATTTTAAAAAACAAACCAGAAATCCCGATCATTTCAGTGGCATTCGCAACTGGATTTGGATCAAAATCAAGTTTCAATTCAGAGTTCAAAAAAACCACTGGATTAACCCCAATCGAATATAGAAAAGAATCTCAATCTATTTGAGGATTCAAATTCTACTGATCAGTTCTTTCAATTTCAAATTGTTTGGTTCCCGATTCTGAATTTGTTTGATTAAAAACGAAAATCGATCTTTGTCTCCATTTAATCGACAAACATCTGCCAGATGAATTAAATTTCTAACATTGGATGGTTGCCGCAATCGAACACGCTCACTAAGTTCTTGCGATTCCCATAAAAACGATTGTGATTTATACAAAGAAAACATTCTTTTATACAAAACAGATGTATGAAACATCCATATAGTATCAGAAGGATAGTTTTCTAACGCAAGACTTGCGTATTCCATTGCCTTTACTAAATCCTCTTTTTTCTCGTATAACTTTGCGATGTATTTTAATTCAGAGATAGAAGTTTCGAGGGCCGACTCATAAGACAACAACAAACCAAGGGCCTGGTCATATTGTTTTTCACGTATATTCTCTTTTGCTTCTACGTAATATTTCCCTGGCCTCGGATACGCGTCCAGATTGTACTGTAAGGAAATTAAACTTAAGTCGTCAGAGTATTTTCCTTTTTTGCGTAAACAATCGAGAAGAGGTTGCATTTGGCCTTGTGCTTCTTCGATATTTTCTAAAATTAAATTTTGATTTTCATTGATATCGCGATACCTTCCCGCTTCCGATAGAACCAAGTCATCTTTCCCATCAGAACCACAAAAAATTTTATCTCCTTTTTTCATTTGAAAAACAGAGATGAACGTATCCGACAATCCCTCCATCACACCTAATTTGTAATAGTGAATTTCATTTTCGATAAAAGATGCTTTTCCATCACGATATAAAATCACCCAAGGGTGTTCTAAATTGATAAAATATAAAGTTCCTGTAGATTCTTCGAGAAGACCAACTACGGCAGAAACCAACATAGCTCCGTCGAAGGTTTCAAATACCTTCTGTAAATCCAAATAACAATCATGTAACCAACGTTCAGGTGACCGATTCGAGGAAACAGGATCCATCCTAGAACGAATGATGATAGAGTTATATACAGCTCCAAGTACGATAGCACCCCCTGCTCCTTGGATTGATTTACCCATGGCATCCCCATTGATAAATGCTTTATAACGTTTCCCTTGTAGAATTAAATTAAATACAGAAACATAGTCTCCACCTAACTGATATTCTTTGTTTCGGAAGTAGAATTTTTTATATTGATTGATTACAGTTTCGATCGCAACAGCATTTCCATCTGCTTCGTGACCAAGGAGTGGCTCCAATAAAAGTGATGTTAAAAAATAATCCCCGTCTTGTTGAGTTTTTAAACTTTGAATTTCATCTACAGTTTTTGTAATTTCTTCATTCTTTTTAATGATTCGTTTGTGGTTTAAAAAGGCATGAAAACGATACCTTTCCATGATGAGGCCACTAAAAATTCCAAGGACATAACTAATCGCCAAGTTTTGCATCGAATACGATGCAGCAGCCGTAGTTAGATCCGGTTGATAAACAATTACAGAAATAAAAAAAATCCAAATAGATATAGGATAATAGATAAATAAAGTTTTTCTCGGGAGAGGTAAAAAGGGAAGGATCATCACGAGCATCTGGTAACCAGAGACATATGGCGCATCGTCAGCAATCCTGCCGGTATAATAAGCCGCAGTGAATAATAAATATGCATACACTAAATAAGCCCAGGTCAGACCTTCCCAATGAGAATGTTTCTTTCTGGAATGATTAAAAAGTATGAATACTATGTAAGAAAAACAAAGAAGACTAAAACCAATCCGAAAGTAGAACAGCTCAGGAAATTCAGGATGGAGTTTAGCATCTGTATCAAAGGCGAAACCTAACATACCAAAGACGCCGATAATACTCCCAGGAATTTGAATGATCCGGGTATGCCTGTCTAATTCTTCGATGTAATCTTTGTTATAAATTTTCCTTTCTGGAATTAGATCTAGGAATTTCGAAAGAATCGTTTTGAAATACTGATACACGATTCTTCATTAGACGAAAAAGCCCGCGCGAGGGCGGGCTTGTTTAAAATGCTTTTGTCTATTTTTTTCTAGACGAGTGGTTTTATTGAAAACTTGTCGTAGGCAAAATTCGTGAGATGATATCACCAAACGAGAAAGCGAAAAGCAATGCCAAGAAGGCAAATGCAGAAAGGAAAATCACTCGGTTTAGCATATTGTCATACTTTAAGTGCATGAAATAAGCCAATACAAAGAAAGCCTTACAAGTTGCCACAGCCATAGCAACAATCATATTCCACTTTCCTAAATCGTATTGTGCTACCCAAACTGTCACAAAAGTTCCAAAGAACAATGCCAAAAGAACATACACATAAGTTTTGATAGAAATTACATGGTGTTCGTGGTGTTCTTCTTCCTCTTCACCATCTTCTACCCACATAGAAGCAGAAGCATGGTCTTCTTTGTGATCTTCATCACCTAAAACAAACTTTAACAATTTGTTATCTTTGTTTTCTTCTGTAAACTTCGCATAACGATCTGTTTGGAAAAACTGACCGAACCAGTTTATGATGAATCCTAAAATAGTAGCTTTTGCGATCCCTGGAGCAAAAATTCCAAATCCAAGAATTGGAGTGAAAACTGCAACGAGGGCGATGAAGTAAAGTCCGTAATTGATTACGTATTCCATTCTATAATACCTTTTATCCTACTAAATAAAGAAGTGGGAAGAGGTAAATCCATACCAAGTCCACTACGTGCCAGAAAAGACCCACACCTTCAACAGGAGTATAGTATTCAGGACCAACCTTTCTTCTTAGAGTTTTGATAAAAACCCAGAAGATCAGGAAAGCACCAGCAACCACGTGAACCCCGTGAAGACCAGTCATGACAAAGTAAAAACCGTAAAACATTTCCCATCTTGGTTGAGAGATCACTGCTTTTAAACGAGATACTTCTTCTGCACTCACATGGTTTTTTTCAAGTTCAGCAGGGTTTTTAAGAAGAGCGGAAATTTTAGATTCACACTCAGCTCTTTTTCCACCCGCACCACAAGAAGGATCAACTAACGAAAATTTGCCAGGAACAGTTCCGACATGGAACTTGTGGCTATATTCGAAGTATTTAATTACCATAAAGGCACCAGCACAAGCGATCGTTAATGCTAACATGATTGCCGCGATTTTATGCAAACCACGTTGCACATAATTAATTGCTGCTGCCATTGTAAAGGAACTGATAAGAAGAACAACGGTGTTCACCGCTCCCATTTTCCAATCTAATGTTTCCGAACCATTTTTGAAAACAGTTGGGTAAAGAGAATGGTAAATAAGGTAACCTACAAATAGGCCACCGAACATAAGGATTTCTGTGCAAAGGAACAACCAGATTCCTTGTTTGGAAGAGGCATATTGGTGTTCTGCACTCTTAAAATGGTGTTGGTGTTGAAATTCACTTGAAGAACTAACGGAAGTCATATGGCCCTGCAGTTACTGTTGGAGTAGTTGTAAAGTTTTCGTGTGGAGGAGGAGAAGACGTTTGCCATTCGAGTGTTTTTGCACCCCAAGGGTTGTCAGAAGCCTTTTCACCTTTAAAAATTCCATGAATGATAGTGATAAGTCCTACCAAAAATCCAAGACCGATGAGCCAAGATCCCACTGTAGAGATTTGGTTAAGGTTTGTGTATTCAGGGAGGTAATCAAAGTAACGTCTTGGCATTCCCATCGCACCGAGTACGAATTGTGGGAAGAAAGTTACGTTAAATCCAGTAAAGATAAGAACCCAAGAAATCCTTCCACCGAGGTCAGAAGTCATTCTTCCAAACATTTTTGGGAACCAGTAGTAGATACCGCCCATAAGTGCCATTAGCGTTCCCCCTACCATTACATAGTGGAAGTGAGCTACCACAAAGTAAGTGTCATGGAAGTGAACGTCCATACCAGTAGATGCGAGGAATACTCCAGTCAAACCACCGATTGTAAACAAAAACATAAAACCAAGAGCGAAGAGCATGGGCGCTTCGAAGGTAACTGTTCCGCGATACATAGTGGAAATCCAGTTGAAAAGTTTGATCGCTGTTGGAACCCCAACAAACATTGTGATGATGGAGAAAATGATACCGGCAAGAGTCGATTGACCGGAAACAAACATATGGTGTCCCCAAACAAGGAAGGATACTGCTGCAATCGCTACTGATGAGTATGCAATCGCACGGTAACCAAAAATTGTTTTTTTGGAGAACGCAGTGATGAGTTCAGAAATCACTCCCATCGCAGGAAGGATCATGATATAAACTGCAGGGTGAGAATAGAACCAGAAGAAGTGTTGGAAAAGAACAGGGTCCCCACCTAAATCTGGATCAAAAATCCCGATTCCAAGAGTTTTCTCTGCTCCAATGAGAAGAAGAGTGATGGCAAGGATCGGTGTTGCAAGGATCTGAATGATGGAAGTAGAATACAACGCCCAAATCATAAGTGGGATTCGATCCATTGTCATTCCAGGTGCTCTGAGTTTATGAGTGGTAACGATGAAGTTTAGTCCCGTAAGGATGGAAGAAAAACCCATAGTAAAAGCACCCAAAACGAGCAAAATCACTCCATTCGAAGTTTTTGCCGTAGAGTAAGGAGTATAGAATGTCCAACCTGTATCCACTTGGTTAAAGATCATTGAAGATGCTCCAATCGCAGCCCCCGCAATGAAAATGTAATAAGAAGCCAAGTTGAGTCTTGGGAAAGCAACGTCTTTCGCACCCAGTTGGATTGGAAGAACAAAGTTTCCAAGAAAGGCAGGAATTCCAGGAATGATCACCATAAATACCATAATGGCACCATGGAAGGTCATAAACTTATTATAAGTGTCTGGCTCTAAAAGTGGTGTGGCACCAAATTTAGCTAAATGCAATCGAATTCCTAAAGCAAAGAAACCACCGATGAGAAAAAGGGTAGCTACTGTTGCAAAGTACATAAGACCAATGCGTTTGTGGTCCAGAGTGGTCATCCAAGACCAGATTCCAGATCCGTGGTTCAGATAATTATGGTCAGTGGAATGACCATGTTCGGATTTTGTATGTGCTGAACTCATCTCTCTTCCTTATTTAATGGATTTGATATATTCAATTAGGTTGGCAACTTCTTCGTCAGACAAAGAACCTTGGAATAACGGCATCGCTGGTTGGTAAGTTTCTACAATTTTAGCAGTAGAAACAAGGATGGATTCACGTAGGTAATTCTCATCCGCTTTTGTTTTACTACCATCAACGAATTTTCGCTCAGAACCAAATAGTCCTTTCATGGTAGGTCCAACAACTCTAGATCCGTCGATCGAGTGGCAAGAAGCACAAGCTTTTTGAGCAAATAGTGTCTTTCCAAGGTCAGCGGGAGTATCTGCACCTTTTTTCTCAGCATGATACCAAGCAGCAAATTCCTCAGAAGGAATGGCTTTGATCTTAATCATCATCCCAGAGTGTTTGGTTCCGCAGTATTCCGTACAGAAAACGATGAATTCCCCCGGTTGTTTTGGTTCGAACCAAAGTTGGGTGAGTTTTCCTGGAACCGCATCTTGTTTGGTTCGGAAAGCGGGAACATAGAAACTATGAATGACATCTTTAGAAGTAAGGACGAGTTTCGTTGCTTTGCCTGCTGGAACGATCATTGGATCATTTGCAGAGCTATAGAACTCTTTTCCATTTGCATAACGATAAGTCCACGCCCACTGCTCAGCAGTTACGTGAATTTCAGTTGCGATATCTTCTGGTGGAACGCGAAGTTTTTCAAAAATCACCATACCCCAGTAGAAAATCCCCATCATGATCACGAGAGGAATGAATGACCAAAGGAATTCCGCAAAATTATTGTGAGTAATGTATGCAGATTTTTGGTCTAAACTTGTACGTTTGAACTTGATGAGGAACCATGTCATTCCACCAATCAAGATGACAAACGAAACAAGGCTTGATATGATCAGAAACGCATAGAGAAGATCGACTTCTTTTGCGATTTCAGTCGCCTGGATAGGCATGAACGAGGTCGCTGGAATGAGACTGCTCCAAGACATCTATGTGACTCCTTGACGGTTGTTATTTGTTATTTTTCGCCAGTTTATGTATAAAAACGCACCGAGAAGGAGTAAGGTGACCGCCCCCCCGAATTGCATCATCCTGTATGCGTATATCGTATATTTATTTTTTCTCGGATCAAATTGAAAGCAAAATAAAGCAAACTTGTCTACAAAACTCCCAATCTTACCAGAAGATGCCTCAAGAAAGGCAAATTTCAAATCTCTTGGTTCGAGTTGGATCCCTTGAAAAATCCGCGAGACCTTCCCTTCAGGAGTCAAAACATAAACTCCACTCGCGTGGATGTATTGTTTTGCTTCCGCATCCCAAGCATACCGAAAGTCCAATTGCTTTGTAAGTGCATCAATGGATTCCTGTGTGCCTGTCAAGAGGTGGAGGCCTTGGTCTGCTCCTTCCCTACCATATTCTTTCAAATAAGCACCTTTTTTGGGAAACGAAACAGATTCGTTTTCTTTCGGGTCAATGGATACCGCAATGTATTGGTATTCTTTGCCGAGAGTCCAATCGAGGGCCTTCAGACCTTGAAACACACCATTTAAGTGGAAGTTACAGAGTGTGGGACATTTGAAATAAACGGGAGAAAGCAGGATTGGTTTTCCCTTCGAGAGAAAATCGGAGAAACGAACTGTTTTTCCTGATTCATCCCGAAAAGGAATATCGAGGTTCAGAGATTTCCCCGTGACATCGGAAAATCCAATGTTTTCTAGTTCTTTCGGGAGTTTGTTTTCCCGAGTGAGGTTGGAATGCGGATCGTACGCATACACGACCCCAGACCAAAACAACAAACAAAGAAAAGAGAAAAGTCTAATGTTCACGAAGGTTTGGTGACTACCCTATTTGGATTGAACGCTTTTGGATTCCATTCCTGGGTTTTCCGGAGTACCCGGATGAACGAAGGAAATATAAGCGAAGAAAAGAATGTTGAGTGCAAGTGTGACAAGGAAAGTCCAATAGCCACCCTTATTGTAAAGGTCTGTGTTTTGCATAAATTTACCTGTTATAGTCTATACGAAAAACTCCTCTTTTTATCCAACAATTTTTAAAAGATGCAAGATTAATTTTATTTTCCCCAAACTCAGATCACAAAACCTGGAGGAAACAGATAGACGTATGACACTCAAACGTTTTTACACCATTCTTTCCGCATTAATTCTCATCAATCTCCTCTACGGACCACTCGTAAGAGCAACAGATTCTGGATTGGCATGCCCTGATTGGCCACTGTGTCACGGGAAATTTGTACCAGAATTTACATTTCAAATTTTTATGGAAGTGGGCCATAGATACTATTCTGGTATTTTAGGGATCCTTGTCGGTATTGGTTTTGTTTGGATTTTACGAAACAAAGACACAAGAAAAAGTTTGGGAATCCCAGCAACACTATCACTGATTTTTCTGATCTCTCAAGTCATACTTGGTGGATTGACAGTTACCAAACTCCTCCACCCAACAACAGTTAACTTACACTTACTCAATGCAGTCCTTCTATTATCTGCATGCCTTACAGTTCGATTGTTGATTCCAGAAGGTCCCAATTCTAAATTTCAGTGGCAAAGACCCGGTAAATATTTTTTTGTTTTTACACTGACTGTAGTTTTATACCAACTTTTTCTTGGTGGGAAGGTTAGTTCTCACTATGCAGGCCTTGCCTGCCCCGATTTCCCAACTTGTTACGGGGAATGGTTTCCTGAAATGAAAGGAACCATTCGTTTTCAAATGGAACATAGGTTGTTTGGTTATTTAGTAACGCTTTCAGTACTTTCACTTTCGGCTTATGGAATCCTTTATTTAAAAAATGGAACCGTTAAAAAATCGCTGAAAATCGCAGCTTATCTTGTCTCTTTTCAAATCCTTCTCGGTGCAATGAACGTTTTATACCACCTCCCAAAACTAATTACCGGATTACACACATTAAACGGTGTTCTTGTGTTTATGTTTTGTTTTATTGCAGCTTTTTACCATTTTCGGTCTGAGGGAAAAGAGGTTTTATAATGTTCCGATTATGGAACCAACTCACAAAACCTAGGGTCACCGTACTCGTTCTTGCCACCGTCCTTCCCGGCATGTATTTAGGAACTACTGGATACCCGTCCCTCTGGGAAATTGGTATCACTCTACTGGGAACCTATCTTATGAGTTCGGCATCCTTTATTCTCAACCAATACATTGAAAGAGAAAGAGATGCCGTGATGTATCGGACAAAACAAAGACCAATCCCGTCGGGTGAAATTTCTCCAGTCTTTGCACTTTCCTTGGGAGTGATTGTTGCGATTGTAGCATTTGTCATTTTAACCTACTATATCAATCTACTAACGGCCGTTTGTGCATTATCCGCTCTTCTTCTCTATGTATTTTTATATACAATTTGGCTGAAACCAAGAACGGAACAAAACATTGTGATTGGTGGAATTTCTGGATGTATCGGTCCACTCATCGGATATGCCGCCATGGCAAATACACTTCCCATCCAAGCCTGGGTTTTGTTTTTAATGATTTTTCTTTGGACACCAGCACATTTCTGGGCCCTTGCTATCTTCCTAAAAGATGATTATGAATTTGCAGGAATTCCTATGATGCCTGTAGTTTCCGGAATCCAAAAAACTGTAAACCAAATCTTTCTTTATGCGATTGCTTATTCGACATCGGTGATTGGGTTTTATTTTACCGATGACAGAATGGGATTTCTTTTTTTGATTTCTGCCATCCTTCTCACAATTTTGATTTTGGTTTTTGCTTATCGTTTGAAACAGTCACAGGATAAACTACTCGCAAAACGGTTTTTCTTTTTTAGTATCTTTCACTTATTTTTAGTAAGTTTAGCCATAGTCATCGATTCTAAAATCTAGGTTTTTTGATTGATTTGAATTAAAATCCCTGTTTTTCTTCTGCCCATGAGCATACTTGCGCGTTATTTTTCGAAGTCCGATTTGGATGAAATCAAATCAGCGGTTGGTGTTGCAGAGTCCAAAACCTCGGCAGAAATCGTTCCTTTTTTTGCAGAATCTTCCCACCATTATAAGGAATGGGCATGGCTTGGCGCCTTTCTTATGGGAGGTTTGAGTGGGGCCCTATTTTATACTGTCGAAAATTTTTATGGCAGCTTATGGGAAGGGGAAGGTAAATCTTTCATTGCGATTGTATCTGTATGGTTAGGTGCTGTTTTGGGACTCATAATCACTACGGTTTTTCCAAAAATCAGAATTAGTTTAGTATCTCGAGGCGCCAAACAATACTTTGTCGACCTAAGAGCAAAAGAAGCTTTTTTAGACGAAGAAGTTTTTAGAACTAAAAACAGAACAGGGATTTTAATTTATATTTCTTTGTATGAACACTTTGTTCGAGTATTACCGGACAAAGAAATTGCCAAAGTTGTTCCTAAATCAGAATGGAATGAAGCAGTTCGTTTGATAGTGGAAGGGATGAAATCCAAAAAGAAAAAAGAAGGGATCGTTTCTAGCATTCTCTTTTGTGGAGACCTGCTAAAGAAATACAACATCCAAAGAGAAAAAGACGATAAAAACGAAATCTCTAACGAAATCCGTGACGGCGGGAAATTGATGTAATGAATATTGATAAAAATATTTCCAATTTAAATTTTGTATCGAATCTACTCCGCAAAAAAGAATTGTTTTTTGTTTTTCTTTTATTTTCAACCCTAACAGGGATCGGTTCCTTTCCTGTACCCAAACTCGAAAGACGAGTGATGGACCATGCAGGAATTTTATCGGAAGCAACAATAACCAAATTAGAATCCGAACTCAAACAATTTGAAACGGATACCTCCAATCAAATTGCAGTGTATACGACCCCAAGCCTTCATGATGAAACCATCGAAGATGTCTCTATGCAAATCTTTGATGAATGGAAATTGGGACAAAAAAATAAAAACAATGGAGTCCTTTTACTTATCGCACCTAACGAAAGAAAGATGCGAATTGCAGTGGGACGTGGGCTAGAAGGAGCCCTCACAGACATCCAAGCGAAACAAATCATTCGTAACGAACTACGACCTAGTTTTAAATCGGGAGATATGGATGGAGGTGTCATAGCAGGGGTCAATGCCATAATGGCTGCGATTCGTGGGGAATACGCACCTTCAGAAGATGATGTAGATACCTCAGGAAGTGATGTGGAATCGGAAGTTTCTTCTGGGATTGTCGGTGGAATTTTTACCTTCATTTCTTTGTTTATCCCAGGTTTTGGTGGTGTTGTATTTTCTATTATAGGAATTATTACTCTTTACCCTCTGTTAGTTGCTATGATGGGAAGTTTTTTTGCCCTTGCTGTTGCCATCATCATCTTCCTTGTGGTCATGATTTTGAAAGGAACCATTGGCAAAGGTGGTAGTGGTTCCGACGGTGGTTTTTACGGCGGCGGTTGGTCTAGTGGAGGAAGTGATTCCTGGTCTTCGAGTGACTCTAGTGATAGTTGGTCCGGCGGAGGTGGTGATTCCTCAGGTGGTGGATCTTCCGGAGATTGGTGATAGGAAATCGGGCCGCTCACTGAAACAAAAGAGCGATGATTCACATCAAACCAATCTTAACAAAAATCACCTAACGTTTTATGTTAGGTGATTTCAATAAAAATAAGTGTGGAGTCGTCTTTCCATTGTGACTTGTTCATTCTTTGGAATAACATAGTTTTGATGGAAGGAACAACTTCTTCGAAGGGTAAAGTTACGGTATTCTGAATCACTTCTAACAAATCCCCCCAGGCCTGTACCCCATCGGATTCGTTTAATTCTTCAAAGAGTCCATCCGTAAACAAAAAAATTCGATCTCCCGATTCAACCTTTGATTCCAAAATTCCATACCGGTAATGTTCCAAAATTCCGATGATGGGGCCTGTGTTTTCAAGCATAGTCGTAGGACCATTTTTTTTCAGATGGATTTGATTTTGTACACCACCCCCCGCATAACGTAGGATTTTTTGATGGAAATCAAAATCCATAACAAGGGCTGGAAAATAAATTTGAAGGTCTGCATTTTTATCATAGAAATGTTGGTTCATATAGAACAACAAATCATTCGGTCGCATGGCTACAGCAGAAACACGTTCAAACTCTGATTGGATCATCATGGAATAAAGGGCCGCCTGTAAACCATGACCGGTTGCATCACCTAAAAAGAATCGATAATAGAAATCTTGAATTCGTTTTACGAAAAAGATATCTCCACCTACTTCAGCAATTGGTTTGTATAATATATCTACTTTGAGATAAGGCTCTAACTCAGGAAGTTTGGTAACACTTTGGATGATGGACTTAGCCAATCGCATATCCTTCCCAATTTGATCCAATTTCCCTTGCAGTTCTTCTGTTTTGTCTTTTACTCGTGTTTCCAAACGTTCATTTAAATCTGTTAGTTGGTTTTGTACACGTTGTAAGGTTTGGTTTTTGTCTGAAAGTTCAATGGCTAAGTTTTCAGCCTCGACAAAACCCCGGGAAAAATTCCTGGCAATGTATACAGACTGTACAAAGAACATGGTAAAAATTCCGAAGTGGATGGTAAGTGGGCCATGAATGATTAGGTTATTGACCAAACTATCATTGATAAAACTAGCAATGAAGATCACAAAACTAAACAAAAAAATAACAGCACCAGGAAGCGAATCGCGAATGGCCCTTACAATGACTAAAAAAGTATAAATCGCACCCATCAAAGTAAAAACCTGGAAAGGAACCATTAAATACGTGTAAAACGATGACCTAGTAACCAAAACGATAAAACAAAATGCAAATCCCAAATATTTTAGAATTTCATAGGCACGACGCGAAAAATACGGTTTAAAAAGTAGATAGACATACTTTGTAAAAATAGGAGTGATCAAAAAGAAACTTAAGTAACTTAGTTTCAAATGAACTTCCCAAGGTAATCCAGGATAAATATGCACCAAGTATTTATTACCTGCAATAAACACTCGCAAGGCGACTAAAATACAGGTTAAGGCAAACCAATAAGTAAATGGATCTTTTTTTCTGTTCCAATACAAAAACAGATGATAAAGACCCATGAACAAAATACTACCGGCAAGTAACATATCTCGCAAAATCGCAAACTCATATTGATGGTGGATCTCCGATGTTTTTCCAAGTGTGATAGTCTGAGCCGGCCCACCCTTTCTATGATGGTAATTGGAAATTTGTAATAATATAGAGGTTTGGTTTTCTTTTGGGAAAAAATCGACGATTTTTGGTCTGTATTCTGGTTTACCATTTTGGTAAGAAGTCGCAACCACACCGTTAGATGCCAATCGAACACCATCAACAAACAAAACATAGGCGGTTTCCATTTCAGGAACTCTGAGAGAAAGTGGGACTCCTTTTTGCCCGTGTTTTACATCTAGACTAAAGGTGGCATACCCATCCCCAGCCAAAAAGCCACGATTCCAAAAAAAATCGGACCAAATGCCGGGGACGGAAAAAAAATGAGGTTCCCGGCTCGTATCTAAGGTTTCGAGTTCGGAGGGAGAAATCAAAAGACCGGGATAGTATTCCCAGTCACCGATGAGTTCTAAAGTTTTTGTCTCGTCTTTTAAGTACGACTCGGCCGACAGAAACCCTTTTTCCACCTTTGGTGGCGCTTCTTTCGGCATACACGAAATCAGCACCAAACACCAAACCATTCCGAACCATCGGAAATTCATAGAGGATAAAAGTCTAACGAACCTATAGGCGACTCTGAACTGGGATGTATTTTCTTTGATTTTCGCCCACATATATTTGTTTTGGACGAACTTTTGAGAAGTCTCCCTTCATTCTTTGTTCTCTCCAGTGTGCAAGCCAACCAGGTAATCTTCCAATTACCTGCATAACAGAGAACATATCCTTAGGGATTCCCAACGTGTGAAATACGAGTCCTGAGTAGTATTCTAAGTTCGGGTAGAGGAGATTTTCCATAAAATAAGGATCGTTCCAAACCACTTCATCAATTTGGAGGGCCACATCTTCCACAGCACTTAACTTTCTGCCTTTGTAGAATTCGCGAATGATTTCACGAGCGACTTGGGCACGAGGACTGACCACATCGTATGCCTTTTGTCCAAATCCATTGGTTTGAATGTTGAGACCACCACGTTTGAATCTTTCAAAATAATCTTTAACAGGTGTTTTTGTTTTGATGATGTCTTCAATAAGGCCAATCGCGGCAGTAGGTCTTCCACCCTCACGAGCTCCCCATTGTGCCATGATCCCAGCAGAGATCGAAGCAAATAAATTTGCTTGAGTGGATCCAACCACTTGAACAGCTGTATTGGATACATTTTGTTCGTGGTCTGCATGTAAGATCCACATTTGGTTTAGAATACGGTCAAATTCTTCTGGTACATTGTAATTGTCCGCAGGAAGTTTGTGCATCATATAAAGAAAGTTTGTACAATAAGGATTTTTATCCAAAGGATAAACAAACGGGTGTCCTACGGCATGTTTGTATGTGAAAGCAGCAATGGTACGAATTTTTGCAAGTAATCTTGCAATGAGATCCACTCCCATATCCAGTTTTTCTTCATATTCCTGCAAATAATAACTAGAAAGTGAAGTTACCATCACAGATAGAACCGCAAGTGGATTGGCAACACCAGGAAAACCATCAAAGAGGTTCAACATATCTTCGTGGATCATTGAGTGTTTTGAAAGGCGACTAGAAAAATCACTTAACTCTTGCTTGGTGGGGAGATTTCCATAAATTAATAAAAACGAAGTTTCCACAAATGTGGACTGATAAGCAAGTTCTTTCAGATCATAACCACGGTAAGTCAATTCACCTTTTTCCGGATCGCGTCTTGATACTTTAGATAAACCAAGAGCTGTGTTAAACAAACCTGGATCCACAGTCACGAGGCCGGTTTTTCTATAAAAATCGGTTAGGTCGATTCCTTCTTTTCCATCGGTACCAATGATGACCGGTAATTTGTATGTTTTGCCCTTGACGTGGATTTCCACTTCACTCATGAAAAGACCTCTCTCCCTCCTATCTTGCGGAAGGGAAGTTAGGAATCTAGAATAATTTAGACTTGGGTGAGTGCAGAATTGAGAGAATCGTGAATGAGGACAAAGTCAGTCAAACCAACAATATCCATCACTTTACGGAAGTGGGTATTGAGTCCTGCGAACTCGATTTTTCCCTGATTCTCAGAAGATTTTGTAATGAGACTGATCAAGGTAGCGATCCCGGCAGAATTGATATAAGAAGTTTCAGAAAAGTTCAAAATGACACGAGTACGTTTGTCGGAAGGGATGGATTCGTAAGATTCCACAATCTCTTCTTCGGCTTCGGATGTGATTTCGCCAGAAATGTGAATCACAGGGAGGTTTCCCCCATTCTCAAATCCCAACCGAATCTTAAACTCTTCCATCATTAGCTTCCAGGGAAATCCACTGAGAACGCGGGTCAACAAAAATTAGGATTTTGATTTTCTTTCTTCCTTAGTCATCCGACCAAAGGGTTGTTTGCATTTTCGGCAGACAAAGTACACATCGGTCGGTGTAGCTGATATCCCGACAAGGCCCATGGCGATCATTCCCCAGGTGGAATACTTTACTACTTTGCGTGCGTTTTCATCCTCACGAGTGGTTCCACAATCACAAGTGGTGCGATCGGCTTTTTTGATTATTTGGTTCATAAGGCAAGTGTTCGGTTCCGGCATATAGACGGAACCGAAAAAGAGAATGATTAGTTTTTAGAAAGGTGTTCTACGTATTTAGCAAGGATGCGAATGTTATCGTCACCCAAATGTCCGTAAGCAACCATTGGTGATCCTTTGATTCCTTCTTTCAATGTTTTAGTTACGCCAGCAGCAGTATTTCCATTTTTCCATTCAGATACTGGAGCTTTGTAGTTTCTTGGTTTTGGATTGAGAGCCGCAGCCGCTGCACCGTCACCAGCACCTTTCTCACCATGGCAAGAAGAACAGTTTTGTAAATAGAGTTCTTCTCCTTTTACAAGATCAGGATCTGCACTAGCGCTAGATTCAACAGCAGCTGGTGTTTCTTCTTTTGGTTTGGAATCGCCACAAGCTACCATCACAAATGCGAAGGAGAGTGCGAATAGAGAGACTAAGACTTTTTTTGAGTTCATTTCTTACTCCGAGATAAGGATGACTCCAGTCTCTCACTTACTTTACGTTTTGAAAAGAAGAAATCAAACTTTTTCTAAAAGATTTGAGAGAGCCGTTTCTAAATTTTGAAACTGAAACTCATAACCGGTAGAAAGAAGTCTTTCGGGAAAAACGTATTGTCCTTTTGTAATCACAACGGCGCCTTCTCCATAAAGCGCTTGTATAACGAAAGAAGGTACTTGAAAAAAATGAGGACGCCTTAGTGTTTTTGCTAAAACACGAGAGAACTCTTCGTTACTTACAGGGGATGAGGAAACTAAATTATAAGCACCTGATGCTGATTCTAATTGCATTAAGTGTAACATTGCAGAAATAAAATCCAATATATGTATCCAACTCATTCCTTGTTTTCCAGAGGCAATGGAACCACCCACTCCCAACAGAAAAGGAGGAATCATTTTTTCCAAAGCACCACCTTTCGGAGATAGAATGATTCCAGTTCTAAATACCAAAGACCGAATGCCTCTTGATTTTAAAGGAAGAGTTTGGTTCTCCCATTCTACACAAAGTTTTGCAAGGAAGTCATCCCCAGGTTTTGTGTTTTCTGTAAAAGGAGGGTGTTGGCCTTCACTCATTCCATAATAACCAACCGCACTAGAGTTCACAAAAACTTTAGGTGGTGATTTTAAATCCAAAACACGAGCAACAAGTCCTCTTGTAAAATCGATACGAGATGTTTCGATCAGCGTTTTTCGTTCATCTGTCCATCTAACGCCCGCTATTGGCTCTCCAACTAAATTGATGATTGCATCCAATCCTTCTAAGTCTGCGGTTTGCGGGAGAATACAAGAAACAAATTCTAAATTAGGATAAGAAGAAAGTTCGGGAGGTAAGGAAGTTTGTCGCGAAAATACGCGGAACCGATGCCCTTTGCTAGACGCTGTTTCGATGAATGACCTACCAATTAGGCCAGTACCACCTAAAATTCCGATTTTCATACGATCTCCTTTCGTTTCAGACCATAAAAAAAGAAGTAGCCCATTTTTTTAGTAAACATAAGTTTTTCTTTCATATGAGACTCGCAATCGTCCTTCCCATAACCTTCGCCATTTTTCTTCTTCTCTTCGGGAATTATTATCTATTTTCCGGAACAAAAAAAAAGATCAACCAATACAAAGAAAATCCGCCGTTCCGAATTGAAGACACAACAGGATCAAATGGCATTCACTTTTTGTTAGACAAAGATAAAAATACGGTTTGGAGAAAGAAACAAAATGGTAAGGACGATTTTGATTTTTTCTTAGAAATGAAATTGTCACATTTTTGGGATGGAAGTCTATTCCAACCGCGGAAGTTTCAAACCCTTACTGTTTTTGCTTGCCCTGGAGAAAGTTTACCTGCCTTCCAAATGCGATTTTTATTACGTGAAAGTATTAACGTAGATAAAGAACTAAGAATGCCAAAGGACGAGCTAACGTTTGTTTACCGGTTCGAAGAAAAAAATCAATCTAAAGTTTCAATTTTATTGTCCAAACTACCTAAATTCCAAAAAGAAACCAACTACCCAGAAAATATCTATATCCTTACACCTGAATTCAAACTGAAATCACAAGAAGGTTGTATCTCCGAAGTAGAACTTGAGGAGGTTCTATGACAAACCCTCCGAGTAAAATCTCAGAATCCCCCACCATTCCAAAAACTAAAACAGCTGATCGTAAATTCGATATCAGTTCTTTATTAGAGGATGGACCCCTTCCTCTTTCCGGTGAAAAAAACCATACCATAGGGCTCGATGAAAAACTACGAAAGGCTTATTTTTGGATTACCAATTTTGCCATCATCAATCCGTTCTATGACATTGAATACAATGACACTCCACCATTAAAATTTACAATTGGAGATTCAAAATCAACAATCACTTTACCTACGGCGCAAAGTTATTCTAGTTTTGTTTTACTTCCTCTTCTCACTCTCATCGTAAGAGGTAAATGTTTGTTAGTTGGTGGCCCCGGAAGAGGAAAAACTGCATCTGCCATTCTTATGGGAGTGATTGCAGGATACCCAATCCGAGAGATCAAACGTGCCATCCAACATGGACAACCCCAAATGACAATCACTGATTTACTTGGGAACCCACTCCCCAGTGATATGATGCAAGCAAAGTCCATGGATGAAATCAAAATCGCATGGAGGAAATGGCTCGGAATGCAGGTAAAAATTATTGATGAATACAATCGCATTCCCACAAGAACACAGTCCGCCCTCCTCACGATTATGGGGGATAATTATGCAGAAATATACGATCAAATTTTTGAATGCCCGGAGGCTGCATGGTATCTCACCGCAAACGACGATGCAGGCGGAGGAACCTACCAAGTCATTGAAGCACTCCGAGATAGGATTGACATTGTAGTTAAGGCCCCACATTTTAACACGCGTTTTATCAAAGATTTAATCCAACGTGTAGAAGAAGGATACAAACCAGAGGCACTTGTCCCCAAAGAAATTGTTTTTTCAGAAGAAGAAATCAAAACCATAAACGAAGAAATTCGAAATGTTGTTTTTCCTCCAAAACTTCGTCGCAGAATGGAATTTTTTACATCCCAGTTCGAATTTATGGAATATGCGGGAGAACAATTAGAATACAAAACAAAAGACACCGCCAAACTAAGTACAGTTGATTTTTCAACACTCAGTTCTGCAGAAACAGGTAAAGACAAAAATAAGGATTTAGGTTCTCAAACTAAAAACGGCCTGAGTGTTCGAGCGATTTTTACTTGTATCAATTATGCAAAAGCCCTCGCGTATTTTCGAGGCCTAAATGAAGTCAGCCTAGATGATTTAAGCCACGTTTTACCTTTTGTTCTACATGATAAATTGGTTCAAAATTCGGATTCACCTTTTTTTGAAGATGTTGAACATAAAGTGTATCGAAGTGACCGCGTGAGTTGGATCAGAAAACTCTTTAGTTTGTCCCTCAGTGAATATGATAGACTTGGTCTCGACAAAAACGATACCATAAGTAATCTCTCGACCAAATTCGAAGAAGGTTTGGAAGGACTTTCCGCCAAAGACACCAAACAAAGATTAATAGAGATAGAACGAGAAATTGAATCAATGGCAAAACAACGTAAGTTGTACGGACATATGTTTGATGATTTATTACAACTTAAATATCTACACCAAAGATATACAAACTATCTAAAGTGGGCGGAATCAAATGTATGAACCAAAAGATTTGGAAAGAAGTTCTTTTAAAAAATCGAGATGTTTGTAACAACCTTGTATTTGGTGAAAAAAAAACAAACTCCCATTTTGCAGAGGAAATCCTTGCCGAAACCTTGGCTCCTTTTTTTGATTCACTCCCCGAAACAAATGATAAACCAGGATCGGAAGTCATAGTCCTTTCCCATTTCCAAACTTTGTTAACTCTGATCTCCAAAAACTTTTTTAAACAAAACCATCCGATCCCCTCTCTTTTTTTTGAAACCATACAGTTGTTTGGTCCCCTCTTCAAAGAAAATCTAACAGAACCGATATCCTACTTGGCCAACGTCCTTGTCAAAATTGAAGATCCAAAAAAAGAACTTTTCCTAAAAAGAATTCACTCATTTGCCCCGTTCACATCCTCAGTAGGAGAATGGAAAACCCTTTTGACTGTTTTTGCTTGGGCCAGTGGAAAACCAGAATACCGGCTCGAGGCAAAAACACAATTTGATTCTCTTTCCTTAACGCTAAAAAAAGAAATCAGTCGACTCGTCGGAATTACGGAAGAGACTTTGTCCCATCCTTTTCCTAAAAGAAACAATCCACCAAAAGAGACTGATCCCGTCCATTTCCGAGTGGTCCCCGGATACACTCTGTTTGGTGGCTCGTTTCAAGAGATCCCATCTCTCTACTCAGAATCTGACTCTGTAGTTGTGGTATCTGGACCAAATTGTTTTTCATTGTATTTAGATCAATTTGGGACAAACGTAATTCCAAAAGAAATAATCCAAACTCCGCAAAAACCAAACGGAACCATCCGTTCTCCCTTTTGGAAACTTATTGTTAGTAAAAAACTAGATCTAAAGGAGATTTTATCTGCGGTAGAATCCGAAGAATCGATTCTACTTACAATACCTCATTCGTATAATATTTATTTGTTTTATTTGGGTTCTACTTAGATGAACTTTGTAAAGGATTGGGAGAACCGTTGGGAAGAAGCACTCAAACTTTGGAGTGATTACGTAAAATTAACACCTGCTAAGTTTTTATTTTCTGTCTCGGAAGAAAAAACTGAGGGTCTAACTGGATCTTTTGCAGCCATACGTTTATTAGATCACAGGGTTTTACTTTCCGTAGAACAAATCAAAAAATACAAACTCGAAGATTATCCCCTAGAAATAATGGGTCATGAAATTGGCCACCATGTGTATTGCCCAGGAGATTTGACTGATCAAGCAAAACTCATTTACATCGCAAGCCTTGCTCTGCCTAGGCTCGAACACCTTACATCGAGAATTGTCAATGTTTATGAAGATCTTTATATCAACGATCATCTAAAACGTTATAACCAATTACGAATGGAGCAAGTGTATCAAAAAATTGGTAAAAACAAAGATAGGTTTTGGAATTTTTATATGAGAACCTATGAATTGTTATGGGCACTTCCCTCAGAAACTCTGACGGAAGGTAAGGTAGATGATCAAATCCAATCGGATGCTAGTCTCGTTTGCCGAATGATTCGTAACTTTCCCAATGAATGGTCGAAAGGGATGTTTGACTTTGCAAGTATTTGTTTTCCTTATTTTTTTGAATCAAAAGAGGGAAACTCATCGAATTTCGAAAAAATGTCGACCATCTTTGATACGTTAGATGCTGGAAAAGGGATGGTCCCCCCTTCCGGAATTACCGACATAGAGGTAGAATCAGAATTATTCCCGACAGAAATTGGACCCATAGCAAAAAGATCAATCAATCCAGCTGATTTTTCATCCATTTGTAAGGCTATGGGAATTGAAGCAGAAACTTCGGACATTGTGTACCAATACTACAAAGACAAAGCTTTGCCATACCTGATTCCTTTTCCGGAGCTACGAACCCCTGGTGCCAAAGAAGAAATTTTAGAAGGAAATGAACTTTGGGATCCAGGTTCCCCAATAGAAAGAATCAATTGGATTGAATCCACTATTCGTAGTCCCATTGTAGTTCCGGGATACACAACAGTAGAAGATCTCTACGGAGAAACGGAATCCTATGAAATCAAAAAGAACCCCATCGACTTAGATTTGTTTGTCGATTGTTCTGGCTCTATGCCAAATCCACAATCTAGTTTGTCCTACTTAACACTTGCTGGTGCCATTATCTCCTTATCAGCACTCAGAACCGGAAGTCATGTCCGTGTGACTTTATGGTCTGGTGAAAAAGAATACGAAACTACAAACGGATTTGTTAGAAACGAAAAAGAAATTTTGAAAGTCCTTACTGGATACTTTGGAGGTGGAACCTGTTTTCCTTTGGATCTACTGGAAGAAGGTTACAAAGAAAAGCCAAAATCAAAAAGGCATATTCTTATTATTTCTGATGATGGGATTGATACCATGTTCACCCAAACTTACCCGAGAAACCCAAGAGCCATTGCAAAAAATGCCTTAGAAAAAGCAGAAGGTGGTGGTTCCATGGTTTTACAACTCTACAATCCAAAGGGAAATTCGATCATCAACGAAATGGGAGAATCTGGATGGGAATTGTACCCTATCCAAAGTTGGGAAGACCTCATCCAGTTCAGTAAAGATTTTGTACAAAGAAATTATGTTAGAAATCAGATACTACGTTAAACAGATTCTCAATTTCCCCATCCTATCTGTGGATTTTAAAACCGTATCCTTAGATGCTTTGTGGTTTGATGCGTTAATGACAAAAAGAAAAGGAATCCTTTCTCCTGTTTTTGACAGATCACTCAACAAAATAACAAACCCCGATACGAGAGCCACCCATGTCCTTCTCACTTATGTAATCTTTGATCCAGATTCTAAAATTCCTGAATTTGATTTAAAAAAACTAACAATATTTCTTTTTGAAACGGTTCCTGAATTGTGTAAACTCGTACACCCATATACGGAATGGACAAAAGATGCAGAAAGAGCAGAGGAACTCATTAGAAGTTTGTTTCAGGCTTTGGATTTATTACCAGCTAACGAAACGAAGGTTTATTTTGAAGATCGATATCGTTCGATTGATTCAAGAGAACGTTTAAGAATCTTAGATCAAACAAAAAAGGCACAGGAACGAGCCAAAGAAATTCTACGGCAAATGAAACAAAAAGAAGAGGAAGAAGCGGCCTCTAAATACAATCGTGAATGAACTAAATAAAAATCGGAATTCCCCTCTAATGTCTGAAGTTTGGGCAGTAGAACTCGAGAAGCTGATTCACTCGCAATATGCTCCCTTTTGGAATGCGAGTATTGGGGACAGAATCGAAAGGGAAGATTTTGATTTTGTTCAAGATTTTAAAAACACATTCTACCAATCTAAAAAAAAACATACTTACATGGACCGGACCGGAGCCATTCAGTTTATTCGAAAAAACCAATTCCGATCTTCCTTTTTCAGAACCCAACTGGAAGGTTTATCACCAGATGATGATTTCGAAGCGATTCCTTTCACTACAAGAGAAGACCTACAATTAAGAATTACCGAAATCATTCCTAATGATATGGATCTAAGTCGAATGGTCGTTAATCCTACATCTGGAACAACGGGTTTACCGATCCTCGCACCAAATCATCCAAGAGCTGTAGGTTGTTATGTACCTTTAATTGAATGGACTGTGGAACAAAATGGAGTGGTTCCCAAACACAGTCCTCAGTCGACTTTCGCCGTCCAACTTTGTTACCAAGAAAAAACCATCGTGTATGCAACAACTCATAGTTTGGCGGGAGGAGCAAAGTTTGCAAAAATCAACTTACATCCGTTAACTTGGAAAAACCCTTCTGATATAAAAAATTTTATTAACGAATGTTCTCCACAAATTCTAACGGGAGATCCATATGCTTTTGAGATGGCCATGAATATGGGTTTGGATTATAAACCAGAGGTTATCCATTCCACAGCCTTGGAGTTAACAGAGAATCTACGAGATAAACTAAAAGAACATTTCCAGTGCCCCATAATCAACTTCTATTCCTTAAATGAAACCGGACCCATTGCTTATTCTTGTTCGGCAAATCCAAGTTGGATGCATATCCTCCCTCACGACATTTACCTAGAGATTGTATCAAATGAAACAGGAGAAGTGGAATCCACTGGAAATGTAGGTGAAATTGTAGTAACTGGTGGAAGGAATCCCTATCTACCCTTACTTCGCTACAAAACAGGCGATCGAGGAGAACTTCATTACGGTCGTTGTACTTGTGGTGATCACTTTCCTCGCCTACGATTGTTATCTGGCAGAAAACCAGTTTATTTTATGAAATCAAATGGCGAAACAGTCAATCCCATCGATGTTGCAAGAATCCTCCGCCGAAATCCTCATATCTATCAGTTTCAAATGGAACAATTTGCCAAAAAAAAATTTATTTGCAGGGTCTCTACTTCGAATGAATTCACAAAACTAACAGAGATAAATGAAGAATCAGGATCCATCACTCAAGGGAATACACTCCAAATTCAATTACGATCGGAACTGGAATCCCTACTCGGTTTTGGTTCAGAAGTTCAAATTGATACAAAATTCCCGTTAGATGGTAAAAAACAAATTGCCTTTATCAATTCTTACTTAGATACACTGGAAAAAACACAATGAACCACGGCTTAGTTCTTGGAAAATTTTATCCTCCGCATAAAGGGCATATCCATCTCATCACGGAAGCAAAAAAAAACTGCGACGAACTGACTGTGCTTGTTTGTTCCTTACAAGCAGAACTCATTCCTGGGGAATTAAGGTTTGATTGGATGCAATCACTGTTCCCAGATCCCAAGATCCATTTGGTATGGGTCCAAGATGAAAACCCGCAATACCCAGAAGAACATCCTGATTTTTGGAATCTCTGGCGAGAGACGATTGAAAGTCACACGAAAAGGAAAGTCGATTTCCTTTTTACCTCAGAAGAATATGGTGAGCCACTTTCGAAAGTGCTCGGTTGTAAACATACACTCATTGATCTAAACCGAAGCCATGTTCCAGTATCAGCTTCCAAAATCCGGGAATCTCCCCTAACATATTGGGAATGGATTCCCGAACTCATAAGACCTTATTTTGTAAAACGCATCGTGCTTACAGGGAGTGAGTCAGTAGGCAAAACAAGTTTGGCCGAGACCTTAAGCAAACATTTCCAAACCAATTGGATTCCTGAATTTGCACGCGAGTATTTAGAAACCAAAGAAGGACCGATGGATGAATCTGATTTTTTGCCCATTGCTAAAGGCCATCTTTTATCAGAAATAGAAATGGCAAAAACATCCAATGGTATTTTATTTTTAGATACAGATCTACTCACAACTAAAGTGTATTTGGAAAGGTATTATGAATCCGAAATTCCTTGGCTCACGGAACGAGCGTTAGGTTTAAAATACGATGACTCTCTTTTTTTGGACATTGATGTTCCTTGGATGAAAGACAAATTACGAGATTTAGGGGAAGAACGAGAATCCATGCGTACACGTTTTTTACAAGCAATGAAAGAAGCCAATCGAAAGTTTCACCTCATTCGAGGGGATTATTCTACACGAGAACAAAAGGCCATAGAAATCGTAACCCAATTGAAATCAAAACCAATGAACCCAGAAATCTTTACTTTAGAACAGAGGCGTTTGCGTAATTTTGAATGACCGTCGTTGGGAGAGGTTTACCAGTCACTAAATGTTTCATTTCATAAAGAGTTGTTCCCGTCGAACGGTTGTCAGTATTTTTAGGGCCGTAGTTGTTTCGGATCGCCTCACCCAAAACCAGGCGAATTTCTAAACTAAATCTGGAAAAACCTTGGTTGTTCTCTTCGGTTCCATGTAAGTGGTGAGAAGAAAATATAAAATAATCTCCAAAATCTCCAGAAACAGAAAATTGTTTTGAGTCCTCTGGGAAAAAATCTGGTTTTGGAAAAACTTTTTCTGCCAAACGGGCATGAGCTGAAGCCTGAAACCCACCAGTCTCCGTCCAATGCGAATAATCAAAGTGGTGAGAATTATTCGGAATGGCTTTAGAAAAATAAGATGGATAAAGTGCAAACCCCGCTCCTGGTTTCACAAGAGTGATGGGAATCCAAAGATTGATTTGGTTTTCTGGGTTGGCATACCAAGGGTCTCTATGAATATAAAGAACCGATTCGGAACCAGAAGCAGTATGAAACCCACTCGGAACACAACGAAGCCGAAATAGATCCACATACAAATCATCCGAATCCATACCAAAAGATGCAAATAAGGGAAAAAGGTAGAGTTTTAACGACTGGTTTTCATAAATCCTTGTTCGGATTTGTTTCATTCGTTCCACAAGTTCGAAGTAAGAAATTTGGGAACTAACAACGACAGGATCCCCTTCCGAGAATTCTTCGTTTATGTATTGTTTGATGGTATCTAAAAAAGGGAAGGATTCGTTTGGGCATCTACCAGAGAAAGTTTCTCCAGCGAACAATGATTCAAGTAACATTGTCCTTGGTTTGTTTCTCTATTTCTGCTTTTAGTTCGATAATACTCATGTACAAGTTGGCAAATGTTGTGAGTTGGTTCATTGCATCTTGTAAACCCGCTTTAAATAAAAGTCCGTTGTCCATATGTTCCCGAAAAATAGTAAGCGGATTTTCCGCCTCCATACTTTCTACCGTTTTTTGGTAAGATTCCATCAATTCTTTTTTATCTAAAAGAGTTTCAGGAACCTTCCAACCATTGGACAACCGACTCATAAATACTATCTACCTTCGACTTCGAGAAGTTTGGTGGTCTTTACAATGATACGAGTGACAACATAAAACACAAAACCAAATCCTAAAAACCAAGTATGAAACGGTTTCCAAATTCCAGTAATGTCTACTGCACGTAAAGATGGCTCTTGGTAATATACTTGAATCAAATCAAAAACAGTAAACACTACAATGATTCCAAATAAACTCGGATATTCGCGTTTCCAAATATTACGGAAAGAAAAATCTAAATTTGGTTTTTTATATCCAGAAAGTCTAGGAATGAAAGCAGGAGTTTTGTCTGCCCATTCCAAATATCCTTTTGCGAACTTCCCTCGAAGGAAATATTCTTCTGCGAAGATAATACGTTCGTAATATAGATAGAAGAACATGATATATACTAACGCAAAAGCAAAATCCCTGAGGATGAATACTGGGCCAAGATACATCAGAAAATTCCCTACATACAGAGGGTGTCTCACCAAAGAGTAGATCCCTGATTGGTTCACCACATCGGCAACTTGTTGTTTTGTATTTCTGCCAGAAGTGTTTTTCGGAGTGTACCCGATCGTAAAACATCTAACAAAAAGACCTGTAAAACTGACAAAAAAAGCGCCAGATAACCAATACAAATTGGACTCGTAATTCCCTTGGAAATAAGGGACATACGGTAGATACAGTAAGGAAAGAAACAAAATGACTCCTGGGATGTAGGAGCGCCATCGGAAGAGAAAATTGCCTTGTTGGTTGAGTTCTTCTATAAGTGCCATGTGAATTCGTACTTGCTTCCTTTGATTAAGCTGTCAGCATTCGTCCTATGTCAATCAAATCCTTTATCCCTGCAAAGTTCAATCTTCCTGCTTTATGGTTTACGGATCTGACACTTCCCGTCCTCAACAAAATGCTCCATAATCTTGAATCCATAGAGATTTCGGAAACCGACCAAAAGACTTTAAAATCCTTTCAAAAAGAACGACTATTATACATCTCCAATCATCCCACAACCAAAGAACCGGGAGTTGCCTACCATTCAGCAAACATCATGGGTTCTAGGTTTCATTATATGGCCGCGAGAGAGGTATTCGAATGGGCCTACGGATTTGTTGGTGACTTCATCCAATCAATAGGAGCCTATTCAGTGTTAGCTGGTGCACCGGACAGAGAATCCCTCAAAGCTTCAAGAGAAATACTTGCTTCCAAAGGCGGAAAACTAGCTCTCTTTCCCGAAGGAGAACCCACAAGCGGAATGAACGACACCCTACTTCCCTTCCAACCTGGAGTGGCACAACTGGGATTTTGGGGACTAGAAGATGCTCTAAAAAAAGACCTTGAAGCAAAAATCTGGATTTTACCAACCTTCGTTAAGTACAGAATGACCGGTTCTATCGATTCCATGCAAAAAGACATCGACCAAGCGGTAAACAAAATGGAACAAAAGTTAGGGATCGAAAAAACAGGAAAAGACATCGTTCATAGATTTTTGTCTGTAGGAAAACGAATGATCGAAAGAGAAGAAAAAGAATATGGAGTTCCTGTGGAAGAAGGCAGAGCTGATGACTTTGACTATCGATTGGGACGGATGCGCCATGCCATGCTCGACAATATTGCGAGAAAAGCCAATATCCCAAAATGGGAGGCGGAAGCCAATGCCATTGAAAAATTAAGAAGAATTCTAAGTGTACTCGAAATGGTATCGGTGGGAATGCCCGATCCGAACGGTGAACTTCCGAGTTTAGAGATGGCAACTTGGGCAAGAAAAGCCGCCACCAAAGCTTACGACTTTATCACCATCCAAACGGCTTATATCAAAGAATTACCTAGTGCAGAACGTTTGTATGAGTTTTTGTATCGTTACGAAAACGAACTTTTTGGGGAATTTAGCCCAAGACCCCACAGAGCAGTTGTTAGATTTGGAACACCATTCACGATCAATGAATATTTAAGTTCTTATAAAGAGGACAAAAAGAAAACGCTAGATCTCATTACAGATCGTCTAAGAAAAGAGTTACAGACCATGCTTGTGGAAGAAAAGTCCAAATCAAATCCATTGTTTCCGAGCCAATATATTTTTTAATGAAAACATTCAGTCGGGAACAAGTTAAAGATTGGGTCGATAAAACCCAACCTATAGAAATGACAACCTATGGTGCCTCCAAAGTTTTGGATGAAAACTTGGTAAATTTACTGGACGCACTTACAGAAAAATATGGGATCCCAGACTTATCCGCAATTCTTTTCACGATTGTTAAAGACTTAATCCTCAATGGTTTTAAAGCCAACTTCAAAAGACTTTTTTTTCAGGAAAACCAACTAGACATTCAATCCCCCGCCGACTATGAATTAGGTGTACGGATGTACAAAAGCCTAATCCTTTCTGGACGTGGAAATACATTTGAACCATTGGCTCGGGAAAAAAATCTCTATGTTCACCTCAAAATCGAACACAACGAAACCCAAATTAAATTTGATGTGAGAAACAATACTACACTTGTACGAGGAGAGATGCAAAAAATTAGGAACTCTCTATTACATGCACAGAACTACAATGATATTATGGAATATTATATCGAAAGGGGAGACAATTCAGAAGGAGAAGGAATTGGTATTGCTCTCTGCGTCATCTTACTCAAAGGAGAAGGCCTTCCCACGGACCAATTTCGGATCTACCATGAAGATGGAGAAACCATCGCTCAACTTACAATTCCCTTGAAGAAAAGCTAGCCCAAAGAAACGTATCTCACATTTTGGGTTTATGGGTTCTGCTACTGTCCTCTCGAATGATTCCATTCCTAAAGTTCTTTCTGATATCGTTGCCAACGAAACAAACCATGCACTATGGCTCAATACTCTCTCCCTATTAGAACATCTTGGTTCGAGAAAAATCCTCCTCACACAATCCAGTGAAGAAACCTCTGAGATGATTTTAAAACATGCCACGGAAGAAGCAAGGCATGCTCTCTTTTTTAAAAAAGCAGCCCGCACCATAAAGCCTAGTTTCCAATTGGGATACCAAAACTCCGCACTCGTTCGGGGAACGGCAGCAAGAATTTATTTCGCAAAACTGGATACACTGGTACGCAGAAGTTTACGCAAAGTTTTTACGGATGAAAAACAATTCACCTACCTTGCTTATTTGTACACCACCACGGTCATCGAAAAACGGGCCATGGTCGTCTATGCAGCGTACGACGAAATTTTGGACCAGACTGGTTCTCCCATTCGCCTAACTAACCTGATTTTAGAAGAGGAAGGCCACCTTTCTGAAATGAGTGCCGAAATGTTCCGTCTCGACCCGGGAGCCAAAGAACGATTGGCGAATTTAGAGACAGAAGAAGCGAAGATTTTTGTCCGATTTTGGCTCCAAATCCGTGAATTCTCGCTGAATTAAAAAAGGCTTGCGGAAAAAATCCGAGCCTGGTTTTCTTCAACCATCTTCATGCGACATAATACTATTATTGGATCTTTGAGAAAATGGGATTAGAAGTCTTTTTATTACCTTTTTTGGCAAGCGTAGCAGTGACCATTGGGCTTCGTCGTTTGGACAAATCGAACACCAAACTCTCCCAACTCAAACGTTATGCGTCCAAATTGACCGATGAAATTGATGGTGTTGCCCTTCAAAAAATCCAATTGGTAAAAGATGCCGGTATTGACCTCGACATCCTTGTCAAACAGTCCCGCAAAGTTGCCGAAGACATCCAACATTTAAGTTCAGAATCTCGCGACCTATTCGAAAAAATCCGCGCAAGTAAAGATTACCTCTCTTCTTTATCAGGTGAGATGGAACAAATTCAAGACTTAAGCACCCAAGTCCGTCGCGAAAAACAATATATGGAAGAAGGACTCTCCCAAATCAATACCCACAAACGAGAGTTACGTGAAGTATCCGAAGATATGGAAGCCCTTCATAACGAATCCATCTCCATGTTGGATACTTTCCAAAACAAACTCAATCATAGAAGTGATGAAATTTTACAATCGGTTGCACAAAAGATGGTGGAACTCGAAAGCCTTCTCGAAACCAAATCAGATTTTTTAGACAACTCTCTTTCTAAAATTGCAGAAACGGCTCGTGAAAAACTTTTGTCCCATGCAGATGTCATGGTGGGAGAAACTGCCGGACGCCTTGACCATGCTCGCAAAGAAATGGACCTACTCCTCGAGTCCATGAAATATGCGCAAGGTGACTTAGATGTTCGCCTCACAAAATTCGAAGATACCTCCTCCTTACTCTCCGATAAAGTCGATAAGTTTGATGAAAGGTTAGAAGAAAAATACCAACGAGCTTCTGGTAAGTTGGAAGAGAAAGTAAACCTACTCGAGAAAAAAATCCAAGAACGTTTTGATTCTATCTTTGACCAAGTCACTCATACAAAAGATTCTTTTATGAAGGGTTTGAGCCAAGAAACAGATGCCATCAAACGTGAAATTGAAGACTTGTCCCTCGAAACACTTTCGAAACGAGATGACATCATCAATGAAACCAGAAGGCAAGCTGATGGTATCAACCAAACCATCATCCAGTTCCAAGAAAAATATTTGGAAGCGGAGAACAAACTCCTTCGCCAAGCGGACATTCGCAAACAAGAACTCATTCGAGAAATCGAAGCCTTCTCCGAAGAATTCCATCGTATCTCGGAAGACTTAAAAGAAGAGGCAAGTTCTCTCAAAAAAAGTGCACTCCAAGAACTTAAAGATTTTGATCGTGAGTTGGATTCTGTGCGCACAAACCAAGAAACGGTAATCAAAACTTCTCTTTTTGAGTTACGAAAAGAACTTGAAGAAAGAATGAACTCTGATTTCAAACTCCAAAAGAGCGAAATGGAATCAGATTTAGAGGCAGTTCAATCACAAGTCAAAGAACTAAACGAAACCGTCACTGCACAAACCAAAGATGTGGATGATTATGTAGAAGAGTTAAAATCAGCCCTTCGTGAATCCGCTCATGAAATCCTAGAAACTGCAGAAGAAAAAGCCAAAGAATCAGAAGAAATTGTCACAGAAAAAATTCGAATCGCCAATGACAACTTAGAACAGTTTGTAAACAAATGGGAAAACGAGTTAGGTAAAATTCGAGAAGATCAAAACTATAGCATTGAAAGACTCCAAGACCGCCTAAAAGAAATTCATGTAGAAGGTGCTGACCTTCTTGGTGAATTCCAAAACCAATTCCAAAAAGCAAAATCCAATTTGGAAATGGCGGCAGAATCCAAAACCAAAGAAAGTATAT
The DNA here is from genome assembly GCF_004769575.1 of Leptospira perdikensis. Classification (NCBI taxonomy): domain Bacteria; kingdom Pseudomonadati; phylum Spirochaetota; class Leptospiria; order Leptospirales; family Leptospiraceae; genus Leptospira; species Leptospira perdikensis. Next base: position 198,108 of record NZ_RQGA01000011.1, read on the forward strand.
CTCGTTTAGAAGAAGAAGGAAAACTCGCTCGTAGCGAAGTGGAACGAATCCTCAAACATTTAGAAGAATCTGGCGAATCCTTTTTCAACTTACAAGAAGAGAAAATGGACAGACTCAATGAAACCATTGATTCTAAAATCTCTCACCAATTGACAAAACTTCTTGATAAAGGAAATGTCCAACTAGGCCAACTCGAAGAAAAAATATCGAGCCACCTAAACACCGTCAAACGGAACCTAGACGAAAGTATCAAACGTTCCAAAGACGAATCCAAAAAACAAATCGAAACTTATCAAAGAGACTACGAAAAATCTTTCAAAGAAATTGCAAAAGAAAGCCAAGACTTCTTAAAAGATAGTTTGGATCGTTTCCAAGATTTAAAACACGAAATTAAAAATGGATTGGATGATCTAAACGATACCAAAGAAGAAACACTTTCTAGTTTCCAATCTGAAATGGAAACATTAAAAGAAGACATCTTAACCCTATCCAGTGAACTAGAAACGGTAAAAGAACATTCTGATTTATTTGCTTCCGCCAAACAGATTGCAGAGGAATCCAATCGTGCTGTGGAAGAAATTTCGGAAGCCCTCCGTGCCCTAGAAAAAGGCCGACCGGACATTGACCTTTACCAATCAGCAATTTCCGAGTTTTCAGAACTTAGAAAAGAAATCGCAAACGAATTAGAAACTTTAAAAGAAGCACAGTTCCAATCAGAAGACATCGACAAACAAGTGCAAATCCTTGCCTCAAACCTTGTCCATGTTTCAGAAACCATGGAAGGTTTTGAACAAAGCCTAACAGAAGTAAGTTCCATCGAAACTCGAGTGACCAAACTCACAACCGAACAATCTAAAATTGAAACCTTCCTTTCTTCCTTACAAGAATCACAAGATTCTGTTTTCCATTTAGTGGAGAACTTGGAAGGCCAAAAACACAATGCACGGGAACTCCAAGCCCGCCTCGACATCCTCGACCGCGAAATCGAAGTGGTGGAAGCACGGGAAAAAGAACTGACCGAAACCATTCGTAAGGCCGAAAACCGCACATCTTTCCTTGTGGAACGGGAAGCACAGATTGATTCGGTGGAACGTAAATTTGACAAAATTGAAGAGTTGCTAGGTGACCTTTCCGACCGCCACCGCCAAATCCTCACCCTCCAAAAACGTTTGGAAGACCTGAAAGAATCTTCCCGCGAAACCAAGGACGATTTGGAATCCTTACTTGGGGAAGCAGACGAAACCTTCGAAAAACTCTCCGAATTCCTGGACATTGTCCAAGGGGCCATGCAAAGTCCGGTTCCGGCAGGGAAATCTGACCGAAAAGTTTCGGGAAATCCCCTTGTCGAGAGGAAAAGAGCCACCATCCAGAGCCTCCACGACAACTACCAGTGGTCTTCCGAGGCGATTAGCGAAAAATTAAATATTGAAAAATCCCTCGTAGATAGCATCCTCGGAGTTAGAAAGAAATAACCGAGGTATCCATGTCCGAAGAACAAACAGAAACAACGTCGAAGGAATCCCTAATTGTCACTTCTAAAGTGAAAGCATACATCAAAAGCAAAGGATTTATGACTTCTGGAGACGCAATTGAGGGAATCAACGAAGAAATCTACCGTCTCCTCGACAAAGCTCTGGAAAGAACCTCTGCGAATAAAAGAACAACGGTTCGATCCACAGATTTCTAATCCGTGATTTACATTAAAAACAAATCTGAAATTGAAACGATGAGGAAGGCGGGAAAATTTGCCGCCGAACTCCTCGTCTACCTAGAACCCTTTGTCAAAGCAGGGGTCACCACTCTCGAACTGAACGATCTCGCAGAAGCCTATACCAAAAAAAATGGCCATAGATCGGCCCCACTCGGATACAAAGGGTTTCCTAAATCCATTTGTTCTTCGATCAACCATGTCGTTTGCCACGGAATTCCGAAAAAGGAAGATGTCCTCGCCAATGGAGACATTG